>CAZVDU010000004.1:0-71625 GCA_964625615.1 uncultured Pseudoalteromonadaceae bacterium
CATGCATCGCAACAGCTCTATAACAAGCAGCTAAATCTACACGCAGTTGCCATTCATCTGGCGATACGCATTCTTTAACACTAGGTAAATTTGACATGACACTTCCTCTCAATAGGTGGATTGAACACTTTATCAGCGAAGCATAACGCCCTTATAGTGACACAACTGTCAAATAGTTTACAATTGAGCACATTAATTGAATTGAGGCATAGATGTGGCTTCGTTGTCAGCGATAAAGCAACAATTATCTAAAAACGATTGGTTGAGTTCACTACCAGATCAAGTGCTTGAAGCGCTTGCTCCAATGTGTCACATAAGGCCACTCAATCAGGGGCAGCTTTTGTTTGCAAAAGGTGACGCTCCAAGTGGCTTTTACTGCGTTATATCAGGCAAAATGCGGGTTAGCAGCTATACAGCAGACGGTAAAGAAGCTTTGCTCACTTGGCTTGAACCTGGACAATGGTTTGGCGAGATATCACTCTTTGATGGATTACCTAGAACACATGACTCACATGCGCAAATAGACAGCAAAGTATTGGTTATTCCATCTAATGAGTTTGCGGTTTTACTCGAGAAGTACCCTGAATTATATAAACATATTGTTGTGTTACTTTGCCAAAAACTCAGGCAGAGTTTTAACTTACTAGAAGACACCGCGAGCCTTTCAACTAAAGGTCAACTCGCGAGGCGTCTGATATTACTTTGTAACAATCCTAAAATGTCGATCAGTCGAACGATGCCTGATAACCAAGAAGCGCTAACACGTATTACCGTCTCGCAAGAGTCCATTGCAAGCATGCTCAATATATCGCGGCAGACCGTTAATAAATTACTGCAAGAGCTTCAAAAAAGCCAAATTATAGTACTTAACTACGGCCATATCGATATTCTTGATATGGCACAGTTAGAGTCTTTAACCGTTCGCTAATCTCACTACTTGATTAACCTCAGCTCTGGATAAGAAATGTCGACAGGCCTAGCTATTTATCTTCTATTTCAAAGAGATAGGGAGTGCATAAGCGTTTGAATTAGCTTTTTAAATGGCTTGTTTACAGGCGTTTCTTATCCAGAACTGAGGTTGATTAATAATGCAATCAAATAAAAAACGGCGTAAAGCACAATTTGATGAAGGATATAGAAAGGTAGAGAGTGTTTTCCTAGCCATATCACAGGCCTCATAAAAGAAGAAGGTTCTACAGGATCTTTAGGCAATGTAAACCAATTAGCGATCCCCATGCCTATCATGAATACACCTAACCATGGAATAAGCGGTATATAATCGATAGACGAAGGACGTTGGCTCATCAGCCCTGTAATATAAAGTAATGGGTTTGGATCAATACCACCCCTACCAACATAAACAGCAACGGCAACAATAATAAGACCAGGAATGATTAACCATTGTTTCATCGGCCTGATAACCATAGCGATAAGAATGACACTCGTAAAGAAGTGGATAACACCAAATCGGACAAATTTAGTAGGTTCAGCAAAGTAAGTAGCAACGCTGATAGCTAATGCAATACTGCCTAATTTAAGAACTCGCCTTAAAAGGCGGTTCCAACGTATGCCAGACTGAGTACTTAAGGTAAACGCCATACCTGAGACTAAAACAAAAGTGCCTAATCCCATTTTTTGATAAATGACCCAAAACAACGTTTTTGTTAACGCCGTATCGATAAAACCGAATTGATATAAGTTATAGACTGAGTGGAAAATAGGCATACTCAAACAAGCAATACCTCTTGCGAAATCCACGCTGTGCAATCTTGGCGAAGCTGATTTAGGGGTAGGCAATGAATTTGCCTCTACTGCGGCTGATCCACGACTCATACGGACAGTTCTCTTGCGTGTTTAACCCTCGCTTTTTGGGCTTGCACGGGTTGTGTATGTTGGCGAATCCTAATCATATAGCTTGGGTATGTTCTTGATTTCTTGCCTTATTAGCACCTAAGCTTATGCTATAGCATTTCGAAGAATTTCCCAACAAACACGTTCAGAATAAAGTGATATACCTCAAAAGTTCCAACATACGAGTCAACATAATGTCATCTCGTATGTTGAAAATTAATAACGTAGTTATTGCTCGAAGCGTTTGAGCACCAGTGTGGCATTCGTCCCACCAAAGCCAAAACTATTAGACATCACTTGATTGAGTTTAGCTTCACGTGTTGATGTCACGATATCAAGCCCTTCTGCTTTCTCGTCTAACGTTTCGATGTTGATAGAAGGCGCAATGAAATCATTTTGCATCATCAACAAAGAAAAGATAGCTTCATTCGAACCCGCCGCGCCCAATGCATGCCCCGTCATGGCTTTAGTCGCACTCATTGGCGGACATTGTTCACCAAATACTTCACGTATTGCTTCTAGCTCTTTCACATCACCAACTGGTGTTGAAGTCCCGTGAGTATTCAAATAGTCGATCGGCCCATCCACTGTTTCTAAGGCTTGCTGCATACAACGCACAGCACCCTCGCCTGACGGGGCAACCATATCTGCACCATCAGATGTCGCACCATAACCGACGATTTCCGCATAAATTTTTGCACCACGAGCCAATGCATGTTCAAGCTCTTCAATGACCAAAATACTGCCACCGCCAGTACTAACAAAACCATCTCGATCTGCATCATAAGTACGAGAAGCCAACTCAGGCGTGTCATTGTATTTTGAAGACAACGCTCCCATCGCATCGAATTCCATCGATAAAGTCCAATGCAACTCTTCACCGCCACCAGCAAAAATAATATCTTGCTTATTAAGCTGAATCTGTTCCATTGCATGACCAATACAATGTGCGCTAGTTGAGCAAGCTGAACTTATTGAGTAGTTAACACCTTTGATTTTAAATGGCGTTGCTAAGCAAGCAGAAACTGTGCTGCCCATGGTGCGTGTCACCATGTAAGGGCCTACTCGCCTAACACCTTTATCACGCAATATATCAGCTGCCTCGACTTGATTCTTTGAAGAGGCACCTCCTGAACCCGCAACAATACCTGTGCGGTTATTGGATACCATATCCTCGGTTAATCCAGCATCTTCTATCGCCTGTTGCATAGCAACATATGCGTAACCAGCAGCATCACCCATAAAGCGTAGAGTTTTTCGATCAATATGATCAGCAAGATCAATATTAATGGGACCAAATACCTGGCTACGCATGCCTGCCTCAGCAAACTCGTCAGAACGAGTAATACCCGAACGGCCAGCACGTAATGAATCTGTTACTTCTTGCTGATTGTTACCAATACTGGAAACAATGCCCAAGCCTGTAATAACGGCTCTTCTCATAGATCTACCCTAATGTAAAAAATTGCGTCTATGTTAAAGGTTTTAGGCGTTCAACTGGTCTGCTTTTACCCCAAAACCTGATAACATTTCTATCCCATCCTGCTTGTTATACCAACTCACTTTAAGAAGTATGCCGGCAATAGTCCAATAACCATCACATTGTTACTGTTCTTCGTATAAAATCCTACTTTTTTATCGCTTTGGTTTTGCCATTTTGCCTATTGTACCTGCAAAAATTCATTTTAATGAACAAGGTGTTCCGGTTGCGGAAAGCTTTGATGATGTTTATTTCTCAAATCAAAGTGGCTTAGAAGAAAGTCGCTACGTATTCATCAAAAACAACCAGCTACCTCAACGTTGGTTAGAGCAGCAAAATGCAAATAGTTCAATAAAACATGTTCTTCCTTTTGTCATCGCTGAAACGGGCTTTGGTTCAGGATTAAATTTCTTAGCTGTCTGGGAGTTGTATAAAAAGATTCGCGAGGAAACTCAGCAAGCACAAGCGTATAGCTCTTTTCCTCAATTACACTTTATCAGTGTCGAAAAATTCCCAATGTCACCCCAAGAAATAGCGAAAGCAAACGCTCCTTGGGAAGCCCTGCAACCTCTGGTAGAGGAGTTAACCGCCAACTATCCTGCCATGTATCCTGGTTGTCATCGAATAGAGCTTGAGCGGGGTAATGTCATACTGGATCTTTGGTTTGGAGATATCGACGAAGTATTACCTGATATTCAAATACCAGAGGGTGGCCTTGTTGATGCGTGGTTTCTTGACGGCTTTGCACCAGACAAAAACCCACAAATGTGGCAACCAAAACTTTATCAACAGATGGTCAGGCTATCAAAGGTAGATGGCACTTTTGCTACGTTCACTGCTGCAGGTCAAGTTAGACGTGATATGAAAGCCTCAGGTTTAACCGTTGAAAAACGTAAAGGATTTGGTCGAAAACGAGAAATGCTTGCAGGTTACATCGAAAAAAAACCTTCAGTAAGCACAAATAAACCTTGGTACGTTAGGGCACAAGCCAAAAGCAATAGCAAACATATTACCATTATCGGCGGCGGTATAGCATCGTCCAGCTGCGCTCTAGCACTAGCAAAGAAAGGCTATGATGTTACTTTATATTGTAAAGATAATGCCTTAGCACAAGCGGCGTCAGGTAATCGCCAAGCGGGCTTTTATCCACAACTTCAAGCCGACATGAACACCCAAAGCCTAATCTATTTACACTGCTTTGATTATGCCCGGCGACATTACAATGACTTATTAAAAAAGGGCTATGACTTCGGGCATGACTGGTGTGGCGTTAATATGCTGGCCTTCACTCCAGCATTGCAAGAGCGCTATCAAAACCTTGTTGCAAAACAGCAATGGCCTGACTCAACCTTTACCTGGCTAACGCCAGAACAGACAACTCAAAAAGCAGGCGTAGAATTACCTTATTGGTCTTTATTCTTTGAACACGCGGGTTGGCTCAATCCGCCAGAACTTATAAAAGCACAAATCAACGCTGCGCAATCAATGGGGCAATTAGAAGTTATTTATAATAAAACACTCAAAGCGCTGGAGCGGGATCACGAAAGCATCTGGCAACTGACCTGGCATGACGGAACAACAGAACATGCAGATATTCTCCTGTTAAACACGGGCGCAGATGCTAAGAGTCGAAAACTCCCCTATCTTGATTCTTTACCTTTGTCTCCCGTGCGTGGTCAGATAGAACATATAACAAGCGTCGACAGTACACATTCACTCAGCACTGTACTTTGTCACAAAGGCTATTTTACACCGGCGTTGAATGGCTTACATACCCTAGGTTCAACCTACGTAAAGCATGACGATAATAGCGATTACCGAGTAGAAGAATCGCAAAAGAACTTACAAACGCAAATTAAGGCCTTAGACTCATTAACATGGCCACATGATTTGAAATCAGATCATCAAGGTAGAGCTTCGATAAGGTGCTCGACCCCAGATCGTTTTCCAATGATGGGCAGTCTGTACAACGAAGAGAAGCAAAAACATCAATTTGCTGATTTGTATAAAGCCATGCCTGATTCAGCTTACCCTATTGCTGAATCAGCACCGAATTTATACACACTCACAGGATTAGGTTCACGCGGTATTTGTACTGCCCCATTACTTGCAGAGGCAATTGCTTGCCAGATAAGCGGCCAACCTATGCCGCTTAGTCTTACTTTGCTTAATGCGTTAAACCCAAATCGATTCTTAATCAGACATTTAATACGCAGAACAAA
The DNA here is from genome assembly GCA_964625615.1 of uncultured Pseudoalteromonadaceae bacterium. Lineage (GTDB taxonomy): Bacteria > Pseudomonadota > Gammaproteobacteria > Enterobacterales > Alteromonadaceae > M269. Next base: position 5,554 of record CAZVDU010000004.1, read on the forward strand.
TTTATAGTGCAACGAACGAGTAACCAGGGATGGAAGACTCAATCACGACTTGAGGAATAAAGGTTTTACTGGCTGACACGACACGTCTTTCAGGCAAAGAAATAATACGTGCATTCACAAGAACACCTCTTTCGTTATGTCGAAGTGTTCCTGAAAGCACATATTGCAACTCTTGCTTATCAGCTAGCTCAGACGCCTCTCGGCTAAAGACAAAATCACCATCAACGCCTACTTGTACATTGCCTGTGGCTTTAAAGTCTACGACTGTCACACCAAAAACCTGTAGCTCAGTAATAAAGCTTTCAGCTAACTGATTACCCAAGGGAGTGGTGCGTTTAAGGTGCTGATCAAAATCCACGAAAGAGGCAACCCCAACGCGCGCTTTCGCGTTGATATCATGTGCATTTTGAATCAAATCAATAGTCAGTTGTTCAGCATACTCACTAATATCTTTGTGCACATAATCAGCTCGATAACGGTTAGTTCTGCGTGGCAATACAACATAACTTTGGCTCGCTTGCCCATCGTTTAAAGGAATATCTTCATGATAGGGCCTAACATCAGCTGTATCAGTAGGTTCTTCTTTTATCACCTCTTCCTGTTTTTGAGCATTCGGCCAAAATGCAGGGAATTGAATAAGGTTTGTGGCACAACCACTCAATAGCCAAATCAGTACTATTGATACGACTAATCGAACACGCATTATTCGTCACCTTGAACTAACTTAACACCATCGGTTCTGCCACCAGCACTAGGCAGTAAAGCATCTGCGACATAAAAAGGGATTAACGATTGTGCCGTTGCGACAACTGCTTTGGTTTTCATACCTACAATACGCGCATTAACTAGATAACCACCTCGGTGCTTCACCATGGTGCCCGTTAAAATATAATCGATTGCTGCTTTATTCTTGAGTTCAAGGAAATCACGTGAGAGGAAAAAGTCGCCGTCCTCAGTAACGCGAATGTAATCTGTCGCTTTGTAATCAATGACAGGAATTCTAAACTTATGCATTTCATGAACAAAAGACTCAGCTAGCTGCATACCCAGCAAGTTGGTTTTCTGTAAGTCACTGTCAAGCATGACAAAACTTGTGATGCCAATAGCCGTTTTGTCTGTCAAATATTCCATATTAGAAACAAGGTTCTGCGCCATATTTTGTGCATAGCTACCAATATTTTTAGTGAGCTGTGTCGATTCATATTGATTATCACGGCCCGCATATAAGGGGTCGCCATTAGGTAATGATGCAGCACCGAATTTATCTAATCGCAGCTGTTCAGACTCTATCGCATTGGGATGCAATGTCTTAGGCCTTTTAACAGGCATAATGTCAATCAATGGCATGGTCTCTTCAACAACAGTTTCTTTGTCTTTCTTGGTGAAAAGAGCCTTAGTTGATGAACAACCTGTCATCAAACTTGCTAACAGAATAATACCAATAACATTTTTCACTTAAACACCCCTACTCTGTTCCACTACGGTAGATATACCCTTGACGGCTAGACACCTTTTCACTGCTCCAAAACAAGTCAGAGGGAAAAAACTGTGTTGCCGCTGCAACAACATCTTTGCTCTTAACATTGATAATACGCGCGTTCACTATAGCACCAGCTTGTTGCTCGACTATTGTGCCCGAGATATAAAAATCGACACTGTGGTGATGTAAGTGCAAATCACTCACATCACGAGAAAACACACGATCTGCTTGCTTCTCTATAATAATATCGTTCGAAGCCTTGTAGTCTTGAGCGATAAATCCTCGCTTACTCGCTTCAGTTATCAGACCTTGTTCTAATTGATGCCCCAAAAGCATCAAAGGACTCTGATTGTTCACGTCAAATTGCAATGTGGTCACTGGCACAAAAGTAGCTACCGCAAAGCGAGCCTTGTCATTAGGGAGTAACCCTTCAAAAAGTTCATCAGCTAGAGCACTGGTGTAATATTCTGCGTTTCCTAATGATGTCTCAGTTGGAGTACGAACCTTGCTTTCCTTCGATGAGAAGCTGCATCCATGAATGGATACCAGCAATAAAGCAGGGAGAAAAAAGAGCCGAAGATAGGCAATGACCGACAAATAGTTGTTTTGTTGAGTGTCTTTCACGTCTGTTCCCATTCTTTTCTATTCCTCTCCCAGTTAGCGCTATAAAAGCTCACTACAGAGGAATAATCATAATATGGAAATAAATCAGCAAAAAGCGAGCCAAAAGTAAGAAGACGGTGTGAGATAATGCTTGAATAGCAAACCGCCCCCGAGTTGGGAGCGGTTAATTTTGTTAAATGAGGCTGGAAGCCTTACGCCTCATCATAAGAGAAAACATTCCCAATAGCATTAATAGTACGGGTGTTGGTTCGCTTACCGCTACGGGTAATTGAGCGCCTGGTCCCGTTGGTGTTGGATCTTGCGGATCTGGGTTAGCAACAGATGATACCGCTCTCAGCGAACCCGATATTAATTCGCGAGAAGCATCTGGGTTAGTTATTTCATTGGCGGCGCTAGAGCATGCCGAGTTAGTACAAAAGCTCTCTGAACCTGTGGGAACAAAAATACCGACTATTGTACCAATGACAGCATCAAACCCAATGTTAGCATCAAACCTAAAAAAACCAGCATTCAAGAAATCTGGCCCTAAAACATCACTAAACGCAAATACACCTATTGCAGTCAGATTCCCAAAAGAACCAGCCCGCCCTATATATTGCCGTCCACCTAATATCGATCCACCCGTTGTATTTATATCAATATCGAAGAGTTCATCGTTAATAAAATCAAAGGTAAATGAGCCGTTAGCCATTCCACCATCATCAAATTCAAAATCAACAAGTTCCCAAGTTATAATACTTGCGTTGGCAGAAAAGGAGATTGAGAAAACAAGAGATACAAGAAGTGCAAACTTTTTAAACATCATATAGTTCCATTACAATTAAAGTTCAGCAAGTAAGCAAAAAGCACACCTATATTAAAACCCTTAAGTTTCATTAACTTAAAACACGCCTTTCTTAAGAATGTAAAAAATACCGACACTTTTTGTTAGAGGAAGTTTGATCTGAGTTCATAGAGGTGAGGAAATTAAAGAATTAAGAAAAATGAACTAGACCAAAGCCTATTCTGCGAATATCAACAATTTCTAGGCCCGACACTGCGCCCTTTTATCTTAATACAAACCGAAATCGACATGTTTTCGTCTCGCAAGCATACATAATTTATGCAAGTCATTCGTTATTACACCGGATTCAGCGTGTATTTAGCAATGCCAACTATATTCAACTTATCAAAAGCTGCACGATCATAAGTCGTTGCGTTGTAATTTGGATTATCGCAACTCAATACGTATTGTCCATCAGTACTCAACTGAACTCTTCTTAGCACTATACTTTTATCAATTGTCAGTAGAAGGACATCTCCATCTTTAATCAAACCTCTGTCTTTGGATACTTCATAGGTTACGATCGCGTCTTTAACTATGGTTGGGCTCATTGAATCACTTTCGACTCGGTATTGTAATATGCTGCCCTCTTTTGAATATTTAACTTTTCCTTCGTTGATCCTACCTGCTTGCGGTGCACTTATTAATGTTTCTAGCGCAAGTGAGTGATCCGTATTTGATAAAGGACCAATGGATAACAACATGTTAAGCAAAGGAATAAAACTCTCACCTGTTTCAATCGACAAAGCTGCAATATAATCAACGGGCGGTAAACGCCCTTCCTTTTCATAACTTTTGATTGTATTCGTGTGATAGCCCCACTTTTTAGAAAAAACAGGTCTTGATACACCGCTTTCACGACGAATATTAAAGATGTACTCAGCAAATTCTGACGGCGTCACTGTATATCCCAAATTAAATAACTTTTATTATCAAACACATAGAAAAGGGATACAAAAATATCCCAAAAAAGACTTTACGAGACATTTTAATGTCTCTTATTATATACCTCATGCTGAATCGAGAATTAACTCAACGAAGAGATCTATGTGTAGCCTTTGTTTCTCCATAACTGAAAGTGTTCCTCGATTACTTAGCTGTAGTTACCAAGAACCTACCACCCTATCGTATAAAGCAAAGTCAAAGTGCCGGCTTCTCATACTATCCACCGGTGAGTATTGATGAGGAAACCCTACAAAGCTATCACAACGCTCATTCTTGACGCAAATAAGTACTCTTATGCTCAAAGCAACCTACTATGACCATATTTAACCTTATGCAAGGTGTAATATTTTATACAAAACACTGCGTAATAAAAGGCTTATTTAGAGATGAGCTAATTAAACCTACCAGTAACATTGAGTGATAATAAACAAAATATAAGGAAATTAAATGACTGACCATAACCCCTTAATAGAAAAAAACTCAGAAGATACATTGCTTAACTTGCACACTGTCTTAACATTTGTGCACGATTTACACAGCCACGATCAATTAGTTGAATTACAAAGTAAAAAGAATATGAATATAGCTATCTCATTGATCCTCAAATGCACAAATGATGCATTAGAACATGAGATAAACAGGCTTGAATTGCGGCAAGAAAATGCGAAACCTTACCACTTTGAAGCTTGAGTTCTCTTTAGAGAAACAATATTAACTTATTCAACCTCAAAGTTTGACGACAAACGATGCCATAATTGAAGAGCTTTTTCTTGCTCATCTGCTGTTAAGTTATCAGTCTCAAACCCAGCTTCCAAACTATTAATAATGCTTCGATCTAAATCGAAAAACGCATAGTTCTTTTTGATAAATGCCTGACCAACGATCAGATCAAAATGCCCTGACAAATAGCTGGATATAAATAGTTCTTCATCCGTTCCCTGGTCAACAAATGTATCAAACAACTCTTGGCATCTATCAACTGCTTTCTCGAACTTATCTAATGTCATTGTATACAGCCTCGTCACCTTCAGTACCGGGGGAAGCCACTGGGTACAATACTTCATTTCTGTAACCGGTAATAACAGGTAAAAAGCCCGTCAGTGATTTATCGAGCACCGAGTCTCCCGTATCAACAATTAAGGGCCGCCCATCTAAGCGCTGCAACTTACTTTTGCTAGCAATAATAATCACATTTTGTATACCGATATAACGGATAACATCCGGCGTTAGTTGTTGGTTACCACGACCAAAAATGTGCCCTTGTCCACCGATCAAGGTAATCACCAATTTAACAGGTGTCCCTTCCTTTTCTTTTAAATGACCAATCAGTTGCTCAGCTGTCACATCTGTCGCCAGCAATCCTTGCTCAAAAACCAAATCGACACCTAATAAAGTGTTATGCAAGCCGAGTTCTTGCATCACAAAATCGACTGTTGAGCCTGATCCCATCACATAAACTTCGTCATCCATTTCGTCAATCAAGTAGTCTGCAATCTCTTGCAACACACCTTCTTCAGTTTCTTTACCGCCTTGTTTCACAGCTTGAATGTATTGCAATTCACTAGGAACGCGCATCTGGCCATATTGTTTGGCTTTAACAACACCTTGTCGGAAGAGGCTTTCGTCAATGTCCATAACATCGGCGGCGCCAACATTAACCAACTCACCTTTAGCAAGCATCAGCACGACTCTCCCTGCTGCTTTTGGTGTTACGGCAAAAACACCCGAATGAATTTTACAACCTGCTGGTATACCTAAGACGGGAATAGGCAGATTATCAACTCCTGAAGCTTTGGCGGACTCGTCAACTTGCTGACAAATATTGCGTGCAGTTCCATCTCCGCCAGCAAACAAAATAAGATCGACTTTCTGGTTAATCAACCTCTCAACACAAGCTTGAGTATCCTCAGCTTCCGTCTGTTCATGGGTAGCCAAGTAACTAATAACGGTGTCAAAACCTAGTTCTCTTGCTACATCTTCACCCATCTCACCACTCGCCGTATAGATAATACACTTATCTTTGGCGGTCGATAAAAGCTCCAATGCCAATCTTGTTTTTTGCTGTGCTTTTTTTTCAGCACCTTGAGCTAACGCTTTTTCTCTAATTTCAGCGCCGTCACTACCCTTTAAGGCGAGAGCACCACCAATACCCGCATAAGGGTTTATGACTAAGCCTAAGCGAAACATGCGTTGTCCCCTAGCACCTCTACCTGCACATCGACTCTGGGCTGCTGATAAAACTGACATAATGATTCAATAAATTTTCCTGCCCTTTCAGGGAAACCATCTGAGCAATAGGATTCGAGTTGTGCAAATACCTCACGCTTAAAGCTAGCCCTATCCGTCTCAATACCCGATAAATTATCAACGCTAACATCAAAGGGCTTACCACAAGCAAGGCTAAAAGCCCACTCGATGGCCTGGGGTTTAATTTCTGCTTGTTCGAAGGCTTTTTGCTGCAATTCATCTCGTCCATCAGGTGCGTACCAATAACCGTAATCGACCAGCAAACGTCTATTCTTTCCGGCAATACACCAATGAGCAATTTCGTGCAGCGCACTGGCAAAAAAGCCGTGAGCAAAAACAACTCGATGAAAAGAAATATCATCATCTGCTGGCAGGTAAATGGGTTCTTCATCACCCTTGATTAAACGAGTGTTTTCCGCTTTGTCAAAGAGTCCATCAAATAAATTGATGAGATCATTGTAAAGCAAAGTACTTCTCGTCATTTTTAACCCACGTAATGGCATATACAAAGGCGCACATTTTACGTAGATATGCGCCTTGTGCAAATTGGGTTTAACGACTTAATTAGAGTTCAGCAGATTGACGCTTATGCCACTCGCTTCATCCACATCTCCTTCAATGGTAATCAGATAGTTTGTATCCTCATCAATACCAACAAAATCTGAGATAAACAGCAGTTCCTCATTCCCATTATCATCTTCTGAAATCAGTATTAGCTGATAGAAATCCGAAGGCACCGTTTCTTGCCGTACCGCTGAAAAATCAAGGTTTAACGTCTGAAACTCTGCTGTTTCAAGCGTCTCCTCTGCGCGTACAAAATACAGAATCAAATCATCGACCCCAGGTACTAGGTTCACAATATTTAAATCGTGAGAGAACGATTGTGGTAAGTCACTCACATCAAAATTCAATGTCCGAACTTGGTCCAGCTCATTTCGATATATAACCAGTGTTCTGCCCTGATCTTGGTTCAAGGTTAATAAGCCGTTCTCAAATAATATTGCCTCGTCGGACTCTTGTAGGATATTCACTTGGTAATCACCAAAAGGTAAGGTCGAAAAGCCTGTCAACTGTGAAGATGAAACCTGAACTTGCGCTACTTGTCCGTCGTTGTCACGAATATTAGCAAGCACATTTGATTCAAAGTCTAAGCTGTTGTAAACACGGAATTGCGCACTGGCTAGCAGGTTATTAAAGCTCTGTACTGAGGTCGAATTAGTGACGATATCAACGGCTAGCCCATCATCCCCGGGGCCTGTTGTTGAACGAACAATCATAATGTAATCAATGAGCAAGCTAAAATTAATATCGTCACTTTCATACAATACATTTGTGGTACCTGTTTCAGTCAGGAAAACCTTATACTCCTGCGAATCCCAAATTAGTGGATCATCTCCTGCATCAAAAAATGGCAGTTCTTCAATGCTGTTAAAGGCTAAATCAGTGATAAGATTCGCTTCTGAGAAAGGTGCTCCAACTTCACCAATATAAAGATCATAGGTTACGTCTTGTATTGCAGAAAAAGCTCTTAGCGTAAAACCTTCTTCTAAATCGCTACGTTCAAAATCAATATTGGTTACTGTAGGTGCGTCAAAATTACCAGACATCACCACTAGCGTCTTATCGCCATCGGCAAGGTTTAAATTCTGAGTCGATATTTCTTGTTCTTGTCCGGTTGTATCTATCCATCTTAGTGTTAAGTCATAATCGCCTTCCTCAACGCTTACCAAACTAGTCGCATCACCAAAAACACTCGAGCCGACGGAAACATCATCTACCAACAAGCTCGTTGATGCACTGTTGGCAGAAGCATTGAAAAACTGTAAAGAACTTAAAGGGAAGGTTTCATCACTGTCATCTGAATCACTGCCACAAGCCGAAAGTATAGCTATAGCCCCCACCAACATCATTGAACGCACGATTTTCATAGTTATTCCTATTATGTGAAAATCGCTCTGATAGCTGAATTAATTCTTTAGTTCATGCACTTACAAAACCTTTACGTTGAGCCAAGAATCTTTACTTAACTTTACATTCAAGGCGGGAACTTAAGCAGTAGATTGATATAACTTAAACAGACGCCTTGACGGATCATAGGTGGCATCTCGTGTGTCAAAAGTACAAATATTGGTCAATTAAATGGAGCATCACATAAGACGGACCATCACATCAGGTTAATTACTTATGAAGACATTGGGGTCGCTGATAAATATGCTCTCTAACTCAGGCAGGCGGCTCTTCTAAGTCGAGACTAGGTAACTGATTTAACCTGATAGTTCGAATCAACATTGTCACTACTATTCAGTTCATCAACATGTTGTATAAATCGTTCGCGTTGCACACTGCTCAGGCTATTGTTATTCAGTAGATCAACACATTGCTGAACGACATCTTTTTGAGGGCTATTCAACACTTCTTTTTCAATCAACTTAACAACAACTTTAAGAATACTCATACAGACTTTCGCATCTTTGGGGGATAGCTGTAGTGCTTGTTCTAATGAGTTAAATGCAGGTTTAAAACGTCTATTCTTATAGTGTACGGCAGCCATTTCACTCAACTCTGACGAGGTGTAATGAATACTGGTGCGCTCATCTTCTTCCTGATTGAGATACTCACTCACAACCCTACCGGTAAAAGAATCATCGCTAATTTGATTTTTCACTTTACTAAGCAATGCTAACGACTCTTCCCAAAAACCTAAATCATGAAATGCTTTAATCTTATCCAGATTGTCTTCCAGTGCTCCTTCGGGCGGTTTACATAAGTGGTCTTTAAGTTTTTTCTCTGCTTGTTTTTTGTCTTGCCTAACAGTCAACATTCTAACGTCGATAATATCTAACTGCTCTTTAAGCTCATCCGTAATGCCATAGTCTGACTCTATTTCACTTATCCTACGCTCAACTCTTTTTAATGTCGTATTCGCTTCTGTTTTTGACTGAGTTGATGCCAAGTCAATACCTGCACGTATAACATTGAGCGAGAGTTCAGGTGAGTCATGAATAGAGTTTTTGGCATACTTAGCCATATTGAGCGTTGCGAGATACTGCCCTTTACGATCATGATTGAGCCTTGCCAATGCCCATGATTTTTTATTGCGCTCAATATTACGTGGCGCTAATGCAGTCGCCTTCTGGATTATTTCGTAACCTAGTTCATACTCTTCATTTTCGATGTAGTACTGTGCCAATAAGTCATAGGTTAAAAAACGAGTATCGTCTCTTTCTAATAACTTTTCGGTTAACTCCAATCCTTCCTCTATTTTATTTTGCTTTAATAATGTTCGAGCTATGCCAACAGATACCCAAGCATATTTATATTTTAAGGCTAATTTACGATAGAATTGTTCCGCATCTTCAAATGCAAATAGATGGCATAAACATTCACCTATCAAGCGGTTAGCGTAAGGGTGATATTGATGCAGAGATTCATCTTTAAGCTGACGTTCAGCGTAGTAAATAGCCTTAGCGTATTCTTCTTGGTCAATGCAATATTGAAGTTTATGTAAACGACGGTTTATCTGCAGAACATGCTTTAAACGTTGTTCAACTTTGCGCGTATCTAGCGGTTTGACCCAAAAGTCATCGGGTTGGAGTTCAACAACACAATTCACAAGCGCTGGATCAGTTTCAGCACTCAGAAAAATAACGGAAGTGGATTTAGTAATATGCCCTTTAAACTTCATTTCTTCGAGCAGATTAAATCCATCTTTATCACTTTTTACGTCAAATGAAATAATGATGATATCAAAAGTGGTTTTTTCACATAATCGCAGTGCAAAGAAGGCATTTTCAGCACTTTTTACTTTCGTAATAGCATGTTCATCCAGTGCACGCTTGATGATCTCATGCACCAGCACTTGTCCATCAATAATAAGCACATTTAAGCTTTGATTGTCTTTGTAGGCTGGAATATCCACTATATGATTGCGCCGCTCATTTGTATAAATTTACTCAACTAAAGCCAGACTCATTACTTACATTCTTGCTTATTATGATTTTGATGCCAACAAAATAATAATTGCGTGTAAAACACACAAGTAGCATTCCGCTTGTAACATGCTTAACTCAGAAATCTACCGACGATTCGCTACTCTACAATCCTACTGACAAAAGCATTCACCTTTAAATTAAGAGATTCAAACTCATCTAACAAGCGCTGATAGGACTCATGAAAGTCACCTGTCTTCTGCTTTTGCACTGAAATCGCAGACTCAATATTAGACGCTGATTGATTAACTTCGGTCAAAGAGATGCCGAAGGAGTTGATAGTTTGCTCAATACTCTCTGACACCTTATTAATCATAGCTGTCATTTCATGCACTGTGTGTGTTGAATTCGAGGTTTCGGTCGACAATGCCTTAACTTCGTCAGCAACAACCGCAAAGCCTCGACCAACTTCTCCGGCACGAGCAGCTTCGATGGCTGCATTTAATGCTAATAAGTTCGTATTACTGGCAATATTAGAAATAGATGTCGCGACTTCTTCAATGTTGCCCGTTGTAGACTTTAACGACTCAGAATTCTCCGTAATCGAGTCCAGTTGTTCCACAGATTGATTAATATGTTCTTGGCTAGTGCTACATTGTGTCTCAATATCAACAGTAGATGATTGCAATGCTTTCGATGAATCGGCTATATCATTTAGTGCACCTTTGATAGTAGTCAATGCCCCTTTGACGTCTTTATCAAAAATCTCAGCCAGTTTTTCGCGATTAGCAATATTATCAAAATAGTTAAAAGCAAAATTAACCTGTTTACCAATAAAGGTGGTCATCTTCAAGGTCATTTCATCAATATCGGTGGCATCATAGCTGAAGAATTCAAAACCAATACGCACTGTAGAGCCATCGTTGCCTATAACAGGGAAGGCGAAACAACCTTTGATACCCGTCTCTCTAGCAACACCAGCACGCAAGAACTCTTTCGATTGAGTTACATCACGAATAGTTACAGGTTGTTTTGACGACATAACCTTGCCAATAAGCCCTTTACCAAAAACAAATATTAGTTCTTTAGAGGCCTGCTTGAATACATCTATTTGACGTGGTTGGACGTCAGGTGCAACAAACCAGATATTGGTTGCTTTCGCAATTGCAGGACTAACAGTGTAATCAGCAATATAGGCATGACCAATCGGCCATTTTGTGTACTCACAAATATGCTTTAAAGCTAATTGAATACACTCATTCAAATTATTAGAATTGGATGCAATTTCCCCTACTTCACTCAAGAAGTTTATTAGGGACATAGCATTTTCAGAAGACTCCTTTTGCGCGCGCTCATCTGCCTGCTGCAACGCTCTTTCCATGGCTTCTTTATTTTTATTGTTATTAGATGAGAACCCGAACAATTGAACCTCCTACTTTTTGGAAAACGAACCTAACACTTGCAATTTTTTACTGCAAGTTTCAAGCAGCTAACGCAGTAATTCATCTGTAATACCAACACCATTAGACAGGTTATCATACAACGAAAATTAAAATGTATTGAATCTAGTCGTGTTGTTGCGGATCTAACGAGCCCGTCTCGCGCCTTTTTTGTCTAACACCTAAATCCATTCAGTCGTAGAGCGGCACAACAACAAACCAACCCATATTATCCCCCTACAAATGAGTTCAAGCATCGTTATACCTTCCCTATCTGTCGTGAGTTGATCACTTATCCGATGGAATTGGTATAATATCAGCAACAACTTTACTATCGGCCTTTAACGCATAAAGCATGAATTCATTACTTGATCGCATTATTGAGCACTTACATAAGACATCTGAATTACATTCTGCTATAAAAAATCAGCAACTAACTCACTCTTTGAAAACATTGCAAGGGTGGCAGTGCCAAAGACTGATTGCTACTTATAAAACGTTTTTATCCAATAAAAAGTTTAATCCAGCAATGATGTTTTTCATTGATGAGCTTTATGGCCCTAAAGACTTTAGTCAGCGCGACGACGATATTGCACGTATTGTACCGAAAATGTCTAAAATCCTACCTGAAAAGGCAATGCAATCGCTTGAAAAAGCGCTTCACCTTAATAGCCTATCCTTGCAACTTGATTACCTCTTGTTAGCACAATTGGATGACATCAACCTCATTGATAGTCAGCATTATTCAGAGGCGTACCGTAAATGTAATAACCCTAATGAGCGAACTCAGCAAATAGACTTTATAGCAGCTTTAGGCAACGACCTAGCAGACGTAACGAATATCATGGGTATAGGGATGTTACTCAAGATGTCGAGAAAACCGGCTCAACTTGCTGGCTTTTTAGCCTTACATGAATTCCTTGAAAAGGGGTTTAATGCTTTTAAGAAAATTGGCAAAGTTGAGGATTTCATTAACCCCATCGTTGAAACAGAAAGGGATATCATGAATAAACTATTCAATGGCACAACTGTGCTACCCGATATTGGAAATGAATGCATTGAAAAAAGATAATTTACCTTGGCTCCTACCTTCACCCCACATTATAGAATGGCACATTAATCAGGAGCACATCGACCATTATCACCACGTCAACAATGTCGAATATGTTAAACAACTTGAAGTCACTGCATGGCATCACTCGAATGCGCTCGGCTTAACAATCGAACAATATCAATCGCTTGACCGTGGCATGGCAATATCTCGACATGAAATAGATTATCTTGCCTCTGCCGTAGAGGGCGACACCGTATTTTGTGCTACTTGGTTGGTCGACTGCGATAGGCGCTTGAAGTTAGCGCGACAATTTCAATTTATTCGTGCGAGTGATGGGGCAACGCTACTTAAAGCTCGGACCGAGTTTGTGTGCATTGCGCTCTCGTCTGGTAAACCTAAACGTATGCCTGCTATTTTCTCAGACACATATGGCAATGCCATGGTCAAAAAGGTAGCTGAGTTATTTCAACCATAGATAGGATCAAAAAAGGAGAACTTACGTCCTCCTTTTATAAAAATAGCGCTCGCTAACGTTTCCTAAAGCAAATAATCATTGGGCAACCAACCACCTGTTGCTTGCAAAGGAACAAGAGTATCTCTTCCTGTAACCCATATAGCTGCCGCAAATTTTTCAGCCTTCTGGCTCTTACTTTTAAGTGGCTTTTTCCAATCAAATGACCATGTGCCCGGGTTATCAACGCTCACAGGAATAACTTGATGATGCAAAACCACGAAGTCCTCTTCCAATGTACGACGCCTATTCTCACCTCTTTGTACATGTGTTGTTAAACCATTTCCTAAAACAGCAACATGTAGTAGTAATCTGGGGTCATCGCTTGGGAATTCAGCAACAATACGATCTTCTGTTATCTCTGCTTTAAGTACACCAGCATTCGCATCACCACTAGGTAACTGCCCTTGACGTCGGAACCAACCTCTCCACTCACTACCATTAACTAAGAAGCCGGGTGTATAAACTGAACGTGTGAGTCCCTGTTGACGGAAACGTCTTTGTCGATTACTAAAGTCAGCACTGGCAAAAGGGTCTTTCCAACCAATGTAATCCCAATAATCCACATGAAAAGCAACGGGAACAACAGAGTTCCACAATTCACTTCTGCCTTCAAAGGTGTTTAACCATTTTTCTGCCGGTGGACAGCTACTACAACCTTGGGAGGAGTATAATTCTAGCAGTCTTGTTTGCGCTTCACCGCTTTTTAACACAACTGTATCGCCATTTAGTGTGCTGTCTCCACTTGCAGCATAAGAAACACCCAAGCTTAAAAGCGACAATAAAGTGGCTGTCAGTAACTTCTTCAACATATCTAACCCTCAACCCCGTTCAGCGTGCTCAACACAGAACTGCTACATTAATGCCACCAATCTAGACAGCCTGCATCACAAGACTATCACGCAAAACTCACCAAATACTCATAATAGATAAATCGACGAAAAAGCTTGTATCGCAGTGACGACAGGCGCTAAGGTAGAAGTTTGACCTTTTTTATAAAATACGACGAGCTAAAGCAACGGAACCATTTAAAATGACAAAACTATTGCTAGCACTCACCAGTTTATTGTTACTTGCATCCGTTGGATTGAACATCTACTTGCTCAAAGGCCACATAGAACAAATTGAAACCCCTGAAAGTGTAGAGATAAGTAAACCTGATATTCAGCCGAAAGAAGAAGAAAAGCAGACTCGCTCTGACATTTTTATAAGCGCACAGCAACATTTCGAACAGCACGACTTTATACAAGCCATCGACGCCTACGAACAACTGGTTAAAACCTCGACAACTGATGAAGCGAAATCACTTAAAGCACTTTGGCTTGAGCAAGCTAATAGCTGGCTATCTAACGGCAATATCGCTCTTCTCAAGGTACTTGAGCAACTCTTTTTAAAACGCTTCCCCGATGATTTTGATTTCTTATTACTCGAAGGTGATCGCTTATCACGAACAGAATCTTTACTCAGTGGAGCTATCGCCTATTACGAATTGCAAAGCCGTCCCATCAATGACCAAGAGTACGAGCACGTTAGTGAGCGAATTAGTGAGGTTACGTTACCTAACCTTGAGAAATTGATGCAGTCAGAAGCCTGGGATATTGTCGAGCGTTTCGCAGAACCACTTTTACAATTCGAACCCGACAACGAACGCTTTTTATTAATATTGGCAGAAGCATACGCACAACGACAAGAAGCATCATTGATGGAACAAACGTTTAGTCGAGTAACTTATCGTGAAGATTTAGACGACGAATTTAAACGTATTAGAAGCTTAATACGATACAGAACACTTGTAAAACCTATAGAAAGCGAGCCAAGAGAAAACACAAATCGCGGCATTGCTTTAGTCCAAACAGGTAGTCACTATATTGTTAGAGCTTTTTTAGATAATCGTTCTGAGCTCGATTTGCTCATAGATACTGGCGCTTCAACAACAGCCATCTCACAACAACGATTTAGGCGACTCTACAAAAAGCACCGCCCAGAACTTATCGGAAGATTCCCTATAAATACTGCCAATGGTCAAGTGAATGCGCCTATATTTAGATTCTCTAGCCTCACAATCGATAAATTTCAGGTTAACAACTTCGCTATTATCGTTCTCCCGGACAGAAGCAACTTAGATTCAGACGGCTTACTTGGTATGAACTTCCTGCGTCACTATGATTTTAGAATCGATCAACGTTCCAGTGAGCTTTTTTTACAAAAGCGATAGAGCTTATCATTAAAAAGTACTCCCTAATCAATACATTAAGGCATACTCAAGTTTTCCATATTCAAACGAACTGTAGCAAGGTTAAATACGAAAAGATAAGCACACTGTATTCGCATCAAGTATTTAATGTATCCAAGAACTGATTAACGTAAACAGCAAAAGCGTGCAGGCCATATACCGAATAAATCAAAAGAGCAGAATAGGGAATTAACAGTAATAAACCGACTAAATGCAATTCCTCATCTTTTGTGTGCCTGCCAGGAAGTATAAACTTTTTACCACTCAATCCTATACTGATTCTGTTCAGGATAAAATGATAAAAAAATGCAAACCAAATGAAGCTTACCATGGCCGCCTCTGGTCGCATTAGCGCGAATATAATGCAGAGGGCTAATAATACCCAATGAAAGCCCGGATAGGGTTTAAAAGGCAACATTCTAATTCCTCTTTTTCATGAGACAATTTAGTATCCGGAAAAACGCTGTCTTCCAAGCAAAGCTTTTTAAGCTTTGGTGTTTAGTACGACGATGAGCCATTTAATAGTAATCAATTTAGTATTTAAGCTATTCGATTCTAGATCTCGGAATAATCCACAAAATAAAGGCAGAAGCGAGCGCGGCACAGGTTGAGAAAATGTAGGTGTTGTATGCCCCCTCTCCCTGCATCCAAATTTGTCCTGCCGTTAAGTTACCTATTGCCCCACCGACTCCAAAAGACACGCTGGTATATAATGCTTGTCCTCGGGTTTGATAATTGCCAGTAAAGTAATGGTGAATAAAGTGTATCGATGCAGCATGCGTTAACCCAAAACTCAATGCATGGATTAATTGGCTCAGTATTAACAGCTCAAGTACACCTGCTTGGCTTGCTAATAGCCACCAGCGCAGAGCAGTCATAAGAAGGCAACATAGGATGACGCGTTTAACACCAAATCGATGAATGAGTTTGCCTGCGTAGATGAAAATAACCACTTCAGCTGCGACTCCCAATGCCACTAGCCATCCAGTCTGTTGGCCTGAGTAGCCTATATCTCGCATATAAAGTGCAAAAAAACTGTAAAACGGACCAAAGCTTACCTGCAATAGAATGGCGGACAACATGAACGCTAAAAATGGCCAAGCGAAGATCATCTTCCACATTGATGGGCTGCTCGACGTTTTAAGATTCTCAACGTTGACTTCTTTGACGAGCATTGTGCTAACAAATAACCCCAACAAGATAACACTGCATAGATAAAGCAATGCGTTGGGCCCTTGCCAATCAATGGTTAATCCAGCAATAACGCTAAACAAGATATAACCAACACTTCCCCACAACCGAATGCGGCTATATCGAGCCGGATTACCCGTAATATTATTGAGAGTAATAACTTCAATTTGTGGCAGGATAGCGGTCCAAAAAAGCATAAACAAAGAGAAGGCGAGCGTTAAAGACCAAAACCCATAAGACACATAAACAACGGCAAAACCGGCGAATGTTAAGAAGCTGCCGATTTGAAGTACGCGCAGATTCTTTCCTGTCCGATCAGCAAGAAATGCCCATAGATTCGGTCCAAGGATTCGAGTGATTGTTACGAGGCCGAGCAACTGACCAATCTGAACAGAAGTGAGCCCACGACTATCGAGAAAAACACCCATAAAAGGGACCAAAGCCCCTAACATGGCAAAATAGAAGAGATAGCTCAATCCCATAATGAAGATTTGCTTATCTCTCATTATTGGTTAACTCTCTGATAGCTGTCCCGGTATCACAGGCGTTGTAGAATTCACCTGTGCGTTTTGCGCTCTATGACGAAGCACATGGTCCATCACAACGATAGCCATCATCGCTTCAGCAATAGGCACCGCTCTTATACCTACACAAGGGTCATGGCGCCCTTTAGTGACAACTTCTGCCGACTGCCCATGAATATCAATCGTTTCTCCAGGCACGCTAATACTTGACGTTGGCTTTAAAGCCATATGCACAACTAAATCTTGTCCGGTTGAAATCCCCCCTAAGACACCACCAGAGCGATTAGTTCTGAAACCTTCCGGTGTCAGTGCATCCCTATGTTCACTGCCTTTTTGTTCAACCACATCGAAACCGTCACCCACTTCAACACCTTTGACAGCGTTAATTCCCATCATTGCATGAGCAAGATCGGCATCTAGGCGATCAAACACAGGTTCACCTAATCCGACAGGCATATTTGTAGCTACTACGGACACTTTAGCACCTACTGAATCACCTTCTTTTTTAAGGTCGCGCATATATTGATCGAGATCTTCTACCTTATCGGTATCAGGGAAGAAAAACGCATTATCATTTACAATGTCTAAGTCCACATTTTCTGCTTTGATAGGGCCAAGCTGCGACAAATAACCGCGTATTTGGATACCGTAATTTTCAAGTAAATATTTCTTAGCTATGGCTCCAGCCGCCACCCTAACGGCAGTTTCCCTGGCAGATGAGCGCCCTCCACCACGATAATCTCTCTGGCCGAACTTTTGTTGGTAAGTATAATCCGCGTGTCCCGGACGAAAAATATCCTTTATTTTAGAGTAATCTTTAGAACGCTGATCCGTATTCTCTATGACTAAGCCTATTGAAGTACCTGTAGTTTGGCCTTCAAAAACACCAGATAGAATCTTCACTTCATCCGCTTCTCTGCGTGCGGTTGTATAGCGGGATGTGCCTGGTTTACGTCGATCGAGGTCGATTTGCATATCGCCTTCATTAATCGCTAATCCAGGGGGGCAACCATCTATAACACCGCCAATAGCTGGTCCGTGGCTCTCACCAAAAGTGGTTACTGTAAAAAATTTTCCGAAAGTATTTCCAGGCATAAAGATGTTCTTAATTTAATGAGAATTAACGGCGAGTAAATCTCGCTTGTTGATTGCGAATAGTCCCTGTCCACCCATATCTAATTCGACCCATTGGAGGTTAAGTTCAGGGAATTCAGCTTGCATATGCACTTGGCTGTTGCCGACTTCTACAAACAACCAGCCATTCTCAGAAAGATGCATGGGCGCCTGTTGTAAAATCGTTCGAACTAAATCCAGTCCATCATTGCCGGCAGCTAGACCTAACTCAGGTTCATGCTTGAATTCGTCCGGTAAGTCTTCCATATCTTCTTGATCAACGTAAGGTGGATTACAGATAATGAGATCGTATTCGTGACCAGCTAGGTTGGAGAACAAATCACTCTGAATAGGCCATACACGATCATCAACATGATGCTGATAAATATTCGTTTCTGCAACGGTTAGGGCATCGCTGCTAATATCAACCGCATCGACTTGTGCATCCTCGAACAACGTCGCTAAGGCAATGGCAATACAGCCACTCCCTGTGCACATATCAAGAATATGAGAAGGTTCAGACTGAATCCATGGCTCAAAACTCCCCTTGATAAGCTCAGCAAAAGGCGAACGAGGTATAAGTACACGTTCATCTACATAAAACGGCATATCACAGAACCATGCCTGATTAATCAAATAAGGAACAGGAATACGTTGCTCAATACGTCGCTTTAGGAAGTCACAAACCATTGACTTTTCATCACTGGTTAAACGTGCCTGATAGATGCTTTCCGGCATATCAAAAGGCAAATTTAACAGAGGAAGAATAAGGCTAGTCGCTTCATCCCAAGGGTTGTCTGTACCATGCCCAAAATGTAGCTCAGAAGCCGCCAATGAAGTCGTTGCCCAACGCAGCATATCTAATAGAGTATGCAGTTCGTTTTGTGCTTGAGAATAATTGATATCGTTGCCCATTGTGTGTTTTTATTTCACCTAATCGTTAGTTGGCTTATCTCGCCGTGGTCGCCTTTTGCTGCTTTTTTTCTGATAAACTAGCCTAAATATAGCCCTTTACTCGAATACTAAGCACAAAAACACAGACATAATGCCTAAACCTACACCGACAGATGATGATGTTAGCTTGTTCAAACAGGCATTGGATGGCGTGCAACCGATGAAGCAGGACAAAATACCGCCTCAAGCCATTTCCAGCAAGAAAAATCCCGAAATATTAGCGAAAAAGAAGCAACAGTTACGAAATGAAAACAGGTTAGCGAAACAAGTGGCAGCTTCTTTTCATTTTTCAGACGGTTTTGAAGCTCATTTTGATGAAACAGGCCCACTAAAATATGTAAAACCTGGGGCTGATCATTATGAAGTTAAACGTCTAAGACGAGGGGATTATCCGCCAGAACTTACATTAGACTTACATGGCTATCGAAAAGAAGAAGCAAAACACGAAATTGCAGCCTTAATCTATACAGCGCAAAAGAAGCACTATCACTGTATTTGTATTGTCCACGGCATAGGCGCTCATGTCCTTAAACGTCACGTACCAAGCTGGCTTGTGCAGCACCCTGCTATTTTAGCTTTTCATCAAGCACCACTTGAATGGGGCGGCAAAGGTGCTGTACTCGCGTTAGTAGATATTGTTTAGCTAGCCATTACTCCCAGCTAAAAGACGAATATATTGGCAGTTCTATAGGGGTTGATGCCTGATTGTGCGCATTGTCATAAAGAGCTTGGATATCTTGCTGAAGCTGCAACCGATAAGAACGTACTTCTCTCCAAAGCGCCAAGAACTCTTCATCAGGCTCATTATTATCGTCTTCTTTTTTCATACTCGGTGCCAACTTTGTATAGGCATTCATCAATCGTTGTCCTTGAGCTTGTTTAAAGCTACCGATTAACCTTTGATGCTCATTAGATAAATGAATGCTTGGCGCCTTCTCAAGACTGGCATAGTGTGTAAAATACTCAATATATTGCTCATATGGAATGCTGTCAGCCCTTCCCCATTGTGCCATTGTTGACGCATTAATTAACTGCTCAGATTGTGCGTTAACGATCATGACGGTAGGTGTTGCAAAGTAATGCGCTTGATCAAAGCGTTCGCTAATATGACGTAAATCATTGAAATACCCTACATCTACATAGACCACCTCATAATGTTCTTTCAGTAGAGCCGCTAAACCAGGGGTGGCAAACTTTGACGCCAGGCCGCGACTATCATGGCACCAACTAGCTCCCATGATAATCAACAAGTGTTTGTTGTTTGCTTTTGCATCATTTAAGGCACTCTGTACATCTCCCATAGGGTCAGCGGACGCAACATAAACATCTGGTGCTTTCTCATGTTCCGCATGTGTTTGTTGAGTAGATGCACAAGCACTTAAAAAGGTCATAATAAAAATAGACAACAGCAAAGAATAACAAGGTGTACGTAAACGCATCAGCAATCGCTTCTTAGGTAAATAAAATGTATACATTCAAGTTCCGAAGGTCATTTGGCCATCAGATAATCTGGTTTTATTGCTATTGAAGTAGAGGGTGATCAGCTGGCAACTGCGCCGAAATCCACTTCACTAAACGCCTTTTCATATGAAGTCCATTCTCTTGTTCAGCCGGTACAGCGGTCAACAACTTATCATTAAGAAGCAAACGATAAATACACTCAATTTTCTGATCCGCGGAATCTGTTGGCCCAAAAGATTTATACCCTCGCTTAGTGGCATAAACTTGACCAACCTGTAGTGCTTTTTTGAGTAGCTCTTTTTCGTTTTTTATTTTCTTCATAAAACATGTTCCATGTATTGTTTAATATGGTTCTGGGCAACAATTAACTGCCAAAAAGTAAACGCTTAAACCAGCCGCGTTGTAGGCTTTTTTCGCAACCCTTTAGCTGCCTAGCATAAGTTTTAGAACGAGCATCAACTTTTTTGGCGACACCCACTAACCAAGCTTTTTTATTGTATGTTTTGCGTTTATATCCGCCCCATCCTTCGTGGTAGTTAAGGTATTGGCTACGAGCATCCCACTTGGATATACCATTAATCTTGTTTGTCTTACTGATGAACCAGCCCATAAAATCAATTGCATCTCTGAAATTATCCCTGTCAGCTCCTCTATTGCGGGTCTCACGAGTATAATCGGCCCACGTAGGTGTTTTAGCTTGAGAGTAACCATATGCTGAACTAACACGGCCCCACGGAACGAGTCCAAAGAAAATATAATCTCGTGGAGGCTTAGCTTTGGCTCTAAATGAACTTTCTTGATACATCATCGCCATGGGCACATGTATGGGAACACCCCACTTTTTGTTCATATCTCTAGAGGCGCGATACCAGCTTTTCTTTTCAGAAAATATTTTGCAAATATTGTCAGGGTTATTGGGAGGAGAAGAGGTGCAACTACTAATTAACACAACAACAAAAAGTGTTATCACGCTTTTTTTTAAAAAATTCATGTTTATTGTGAACTTTTCAACAAACAACCGGTCTTACCTTATGTGTTATTTATGTGTTTCCTTAGCAGTAAACTTGATGCCTGTCCTATGACAGGCATTTTTTTTGTCTTAATACCTAACTAAGTCTCACGGTTTTGAGGTGCTGCATTAAAGTAATTATTTAAAAACACTTCAAACTCTTCCGTATCAGATGCTTCTTCTTCCTGTTGCTTAACAACTGACTCTCGACTTATACCAGCTAACTGCTCTGCCGTAAAATGATGATAGTCGTAACTTTGTAAATCTTTTTTATGCTTTTCAGCTAAACCTAGCGCAAAATCACCATTACCGACACTACCTTCAATAAGTTGTTTTAAAATTCGACCAGAAAATGTTTTATCTGGATCAAGTATCTTTTGCCACTCAATTTCAACAGCATCGCTAAACGTGGTTGTTCCTTTGTTTTTATCCATTACTTGAGCAACTTCGCGCATATCAGTAAACAGATCTGTCGCCCAATCCGTCAACGTTTTCTTTTCGCCATCCACTTGCAGAAGCAACCCTGGTTTACGACCTTGTTCGACAACTAAGCTCAAATTATCTTCCGTTTCTTGATAATCTTCCCCTTGCATCATGTCGCTCGGTGCAATTGCACAATACACTAGAAATACATCAAGGAAATTGATCTGCTGCTCTTCAATGCCTACAGGGCTAAACGGATTCACATCCAGTGCTCTAACTTCAATATAACTAACACCTCTCAATGCCAATGCATCAGTGGGCTTTTCAAAATGTAAGGTCGGCTGTTTAGGACGTATAGGCGAGTAAAGCTCATTCTCTATCTGCAATACGTTACTATTTAGCTGCTGCAATTCACCGTCAATTTTACCGGTATACTGTAAATACTCTTCTGAGGAGGTATGAATAGCCTCACGAAGTGACTCAATATAAGAATCAACTTTGTTGTAACAAATATTCAATCCTGATTGAGCACTATTAGTGTATCCCAAATCACTCATTCTCAGTGACGTTGCATAAGGCAAAAAATAAGTACCGTTATCCATTTTCTCAAAAGGTAAACTTGATTCATTACCCTTTAAGAACGAACCACACAAAGCAGGAGATGAACCATACAAATACGGGATCAGCCAACAAAAACGCCGATAATTTCTTATTTGAGCAAAATACGCCGCTGATACATTATCTTGAGAAGCTTCGATACCTTCTACAGTGGGTAACCACTTATCCCAAAAAGATGGCGGCATGGAAAAATTAAAATGGACGCCAGCTATAGCCTGCATCATCGCGCCATAACGATTCTTTAACCCAACGCGATATAAGGTCTTCATCTTACCGATATTTGACGTACCGTAATCTGCTATCGGAATATTAGCCTGATCGTTAATAAAGCACGGCATACTCAACGGCCATAGCTGCTCATTTCCCAATCCTGCTTGAACATACTTATGAACATCGGAGAGCTGATTAATGGTTTTCTGAGTGTCTTCTTCAGGCGGTGTAATAAACTCTAGTAGCGACTCAGAAAAGTCAGTGGTGATATAGTCATGACTAAGAGCAGAACCAAAAGCTTCAGGATGAGGTGTTTGAGCTAAACTACCGTTTTTATTTATCCTTAGCGCTTCACGTTCAATTCCGTGTTTAATACCACTGAGGGTCTGAGCTATATTTTCTTCAGCAAGTGCGGTAAGACGAGCCGCAAACAATTTAGAATCTTGCGCCACAATATGTTTCCGTAACAGACGAGTTCAACCCTATGTGAGGAGCTTCCTCGTTAATTTCAAGACAAGCGAAGATAAATATTTTCACTTCACTCCAATTTATCACTGTCATTTTACCTGAGTCACTATAACTATTGGATGACAGTTAACGCTTCTATTTTACGTTCTAACTTTTCTAGTTGAGGCTTCAATACAGCCGCATCACCAACTACTACTAACGCTAAACCTTTCACCTTAAGTCCATCCGCTAATCGGTTCAGTTGGTTCAAATCAATGGTTTTAATAATATCGAGTTGTTGTGTACGATAGTTGTCAGCCAAGCCATAAGTTTGCATATGTATTAAGAAACCTGCTTTGTCAATCGGCGTCTCATAACTTAGTGCATCTGATTGAGTATAGGCTAAACGCATAGAATTGACTTCTTCATTCGTCATTCCATCGCGTTGATAACGGTCCAACTCAAATATCAATTCAGTAATGGCTGCATAGGTATTTTCTTGACTAACACTCGCTCCCATTTCAAAACCACCTAAAGACTTCCCTCCATAAAAGTTGCTGTAAGCACCATAGGTATACCCCTTATCTTCCCTCAAGTTAAGGTTTAGCCTACTATTAAAATGCCCGCCAAGCGCAAAATTCATTAAATTAAGTCGAAAATTCTCTCCTAATGCGTCATAAGGCTTTGCTCGCTTAAAGAAGGTAATAATCGACTGTTCCGCACCTGGCTTGTCAACCAAATAAATAGTGTCAGTTGATAACTCAGGAAATTCCTCGTAAGGCGGTATTTGGTATGGAGCGTTACTCCAACTCGTCAAAAACGATAGCTCACTCATAGCTTCCTCTTGAGTTATATCACCAACAATTACTACCGATGCTTTAGCAGAGGTATAAAATTCCTGATAAAACGCTTTGATATCCTCTAGTGTCAGCGCATTGATGCTCTCTATCGTGCCACTGTTTGGCACCCCAATGCGATTTTTAAGGCCATACATGAGCTGTGAGACTGCCCGACTACTGAGTGACTCCGCATCATTTAGTTGTTGCTGCATCGCCTGCAATGTTTGTTGTTTTAATAAGTTAAACTCATCTACTTTAAGGCCTGGTTTAAACAACCTTTCTTTAGCAAGTGCTAATGTTTCATTAAAGTTCTTTTTTAAACTACTGACAGACATTTGCGTATAGCGGCCGCCCGCCGAAAAACTTATTGAACTACCTAATAGTGCCAATTGATTGGATATCTCTTCAGCAGAATGGTTAAGTGTTGATTCGTTAAGCATAGCTGCTGTCATTGACGCTACTCCAGCTTTTGCGATGGGATCTAATAATGGCCCCCCTTCCATGCTCAATGTCAACGTCACTGTTGGGGTTTCAGTTGTTTGATGCCCGATAATTTCAATATTATTGGGCAAGGATTGTGTCCAATACTCTGGAACCGTAACGACAGGGTTAATTCCAGCTTTAGGTACAACAGAGCGATCGAAGTCATCCTTAATGCTCTCTCGAAAAACAACAGGTAACTGTAAGTATTCAGGGATTACTCTCTCTGGAGTCACGTAATCAGCTTCCTTAACAGCAAGGTTTGTCTGTGTCTCAGGTACGATGCTCAATATTACCGAGGCCTTCCCCTGAATATACTGTTTAAACACACGTATTACATCGTCTTTAGTAACCTCGGCATAGCGCTCTAGATCAGATTGAACAAGATCAGGGTTACCGGTATAAGTTTGATTCGATGCTAACGTCGACACTTTGCCCGCCACACTATGCAGCGTGTAGATATTACCTGCTTCAATACTTGTTTTGGTGCGGTCAAGATCGTCTTGACTTACACCACGTTCCAGAAACTCAACAAGGCTGTCGTCAATGGCTTGTTTCACCTCCGCCAAACTTTTACCGCCTGTAGGATCGGCTAATGCGATAAGCTGGAACTCGCAAGCGAGTTCTTGGCAAGGGTGAGAAACAACAGCTTGTACCGCAATACCTTTTTTAACGAGATTTTTATAGAACAGAGAGGTTCTCCCTCCCCCTAAAATATCTGCCAGCACATCAAGAGGGGCCTCATCTTCGTGCCTCGCATAGACAGTCGGATAGGTAATCTGTACGAGAGGTAAATGAATGTTATCTTCAAGCGTAATATGATGTGTTTTCGATAACTTAACCAATGCCTTATCCAAAGGGGTAACTTCAGGACCAGCTTGAATAGAGCCGAAGTACTTTTGTATCCATCTCAGTGTTTTTTCTTTGTCAATATCACCACCTATAGTCAAAGTCGCATTGTTGGGTCCATACCAACGTTGGAAGAATGACTTCAGCTCATTAACGGACGCACGGTTTAAATCATCAACATAACCAATGACAGGCCAAGAATAAGGATGCCCTTCTGGATATAACGCTTCTGCAATGCGTTCTTGTCTCAAACCATAGGGTTGATTGTCTACACGTTGTGCTCGTTCGTTTTTAACCGTTTCTCGCTGCACTTCAAACTTTTCTTGGGTCACTGCTTCAAGCAAAAAACCCATACGATCGGATTCCAACCAAAGCACTTTTTCCAGTTGATTGGCAGGGACTGTTTGATAGTAGTTGGTCAAATCTACCGTAGTGGCTCCGTTCATATCACCACCAGCTTCAGTAATGATCTTAAAATGTTGCTCATCCGCTACATTTGCCGAACCTTGAAACATCATATGTTCAAAAAAATGAGCGAAGCCAGAATAACCGATAACTTCTCTTGATGAACCAACATGGTAGGTCACATCAACATGGACCAAAGGATCCGAATGGTCTTCATGCAAAATAATGGTCAGCCCATTCTGAAGTTCATATTTTTCGTAGGGAATAACGAGTTGCTCGTCTACGTTTTCTCGTTTTTCAATGAACTTAATACTAGCTGTGCCTTTCGAACCACTCAGGTCAGTATGCTCATGTTGATCTGATGCAGGGGTACATGCGAGTAAGAGGTAACTACTCACCAAAAAGGACAAATACTTTTTAAACATAAAATGGGTCAAAGATTAATTGAGTAACCAGTTTAGCTTGTTATCCATTGGATAGTAATACCAAGCGATCTATTCGAATTGGTATAACCGCATCATTCACTGTGTTAAAGTTAGCTCAATCATTGAGTAACGTGCTAGAAAAACCATTTTATCAAATTGTCCTAGCTTTGATAATGTGATTGGAGGAAAGTATGGCAGCAAATGAACCGCTATTAGATAAGGACTTTGCCATAAAGCAACTTGGCGGAAACGAAGAATTACTAGAGAAGATGTTTGGCAAGTTTTTATCTCAATATGCCAACGATGCGGACAAAGTTAATGCCTCTATTGCTGAGGGTGATTACTCAGAAGCGCAGCGGACTATTCATGGTATTAAAGGTGTGTCTGGAAACTTAGGGTTAAGGGCGTTACATCAAACATGCCGTGACGCAGAAGAGATACTTCGAGGCTATGACAACGCACAAAATGGTGCTTTATTAACGCAACATATCAACACCTTTGAAAGCATACTTAAATCAACCTTTGTAGAATTAGAAAATTATCAATCAGAAAAAGCTCATAACGAAAGTAGTATTGAGCCTAAAGACAGCAATGATGAGTTAGGCGTTGAGCAAGCCAAAGCAACCTTAGTGTCAGCTATCGATAATTTTCAATTCATTGCGCCACCAGAATTACAAGCATTAATAACAGCGCTAAAACCTACTTCTATTGACCTAGCGCAATTAGAAAAAGCCATCTGCGATTTAGATTACGAACTGGCGAAATCTCTACTGAATGCCTAGTAGGTTTTTATGACGATCAGAATAGTCTTTGATCACTCAGATTTCGTTGTTGTTAATAAACCAATCAATATTAACATGCATAGCGAAAATGGTATCGCGGGTATCGTACCTATTCTTTGTGAGCAGCTTAATTTCCCTAAATTGTGGTTAGCGCATCGCTTGGACAAAGTTACTTCTGGTCTCCTGATTCTTGCAAAAAATGCAGAAGCAGCTGCTCTATTCGGTATGATGTTTTCAACGCATGGTATCCAAAAATATTACTTAGCTATTGCATCAAAAAAACCTAAAAAAAAACAAGGTGCCATCGTCGGCGATATGCGCCGAACACGAGATGGCAAATGGGCGTTAACCCCTGATACAACAAACCCAGCTATGACACAATTCTTTAGCCAATCTGTAGCGCAAAGCCAACGGCTATTCATACTCAAACCGCATACAGGTAAGACACATCAAATACGGGTAGCGATGAAAAGCTTAGGTAGCCCAATACTGGGAGACGCAGCATATAAAGGCAGTACGGCAGACAGAACCTACCTACATGCCTATGCACTGACTTTCAACTACAAGGGTAAGCAGGTGTCGATAAAATGTATGCCCGAGCAAGGAGAATATTTCTCAAAACTTGACTTAACAGACGCTTTTAAAGGCTATGCCCACCCCGAAAATCTAGCATGGCCTACGTTAAAAAAATGACATTAGCTGTTTCTATCATTGGTAATGGTGCTATTGGCGGATTACTTAAAGCTCGTTGTCAAACATTGAATATCACTACCAACTCCCTGACTCGGCGAGGGAGTAATGCACCATTGGTTGTAGAGACGTTCAACGGGCAGACACAAACACTGATACAAAGGTCTCAGACATTAGCAAACGGACATATTAACGACCTACTTATTATTCCAGTTAAAGCTTATCAAGTTAGATCTGTCATTGGTGAATTGATACTTAAGCTAAAGCCATCAACGTGCCTGGTGATGCTGCACAATGGTATGGGTAGCAAAGAGCTAATACAAAATCTGATACCAAATCAACCTACTATCTTAGCGACTACCAGTCATGCAGCATACAAAGTATCGCAAAACTTGATAAAGCAAACAGGCTTAGGCCAATCCCAGTATGGCTGGCTCAATCGGGGAAAACTAAAAGCGACTGAACAAGAAGCAATTGAGCAAGTAGTCCATGACCTCCTTCAACCCTCTACATTAATGGACGACATGCAAACGGCATTGTGGAAAAAGCTTGCTGTCAACGCCACCATTAATCCGTTAACAGCCGTGTTAAAAGTCAGAAATGGACACCTGAAAGGGCAAGAACACAAGAAAACTATCGAAGCAATCTGCCAAGAAGTGAGCCTAGTGGCTGCAAGTCAAAGGCAGAACCTAAGTGCTGAAATTCTCATCCAGAACACTTATCAAGTCATTGAAGATACTGCCGAAAATTACTCTTCCATGTATCAAGATATTGTCGCTAAAAGAAGGACAGAATTAGACAGTATTAGCGGTTACATTATTGATAAAGCAACCGCCAATAATATCGCGGTACCAGAAAACAAAAAGTGGTTTGAACAAATAAAGGCACTGGAGAATGCCTATTTTATACCCGGTACATAGAATACGTTAACTATCAATTACAGAAATCGGGTTAGATTGCTTAGCTTCACCTTGATTAATTGCTATTTCAACACGCCTGTTACGTGCTCTTTCCTGCCCTGTTGAATTCCTTGTTAACGGTGAATTATCAGCTCGCCCTACAACAAGCATTCGCCCTTCATCAAAGCCTGGGGCTAACCTAAGCTCTTCAGCAACGGCAACAGCTCTTTGTGCCGACAGATCCCAGTTAGATCGATATAACTCGTTCGAGATCTGTTGATTGTCGCTGTGTCCAGATACTTCAATCTCTCCAGGTACATCTGCCAGTAATTCTCCAATAGTACGCAATATTGGCCTAAATTGCGGTTGAAGGAATGCAGAGCCTGCTGAAAATGAGCCATTTTCTCGTATGCGTATTGTTATCTGCTGACCTAATGATTCCAACTCAATTGCACCATCAAGGACTTGTTTTTCAAGTTGCTGTGCAATTTTCTTTAAGAGTTCATTAGTCTGTTGCTGCGAAGCTTGTTGTGTTGCTTGAGCAGCGGCCTGGTCTGACGCGGTTTGTTGTGCTTGACCACCACGTTGTGTCCCACGCTGCTTTTGACGCCCACCAGCGGAATCTTCATCACCTGCTTGAAACTCAAGCATTTGTTGCGTTACTTCAATTGTTTGCTGCTGAATATTTTCAATAGGCGTAGGATCTGGCCTTCCAGGGCGGAACTCCATTGCTATAACACTGGTTCCTTTAGGAATGTCTTTGACCTCAATCTTATTCTGCACCCCAAAAGCAAACTTCATAGAACCAGCTATCTGCTTAAACTTAAGTACATCCATTTCTGAAAATGCCAAGAGCAATACAAAAAAGCACATAAGCAAAGACATGAGATCAGCAAAAGTCCCCATCCATGCGGGCAGACCTTCTGGGGGACATTTGGGGCATTCTTGTTCATCAGACATAACTGTTAGCTACCCTTACTCTTCTTCAGCGGTTGAACCACGTTTACCTTCGGCAATATAGTTTTTCAATATCCCTTCAATAACTCTCGGATTTTGACCATCAGCGATACCCAAAATACCATCCAACACTAAGCTCTGATTCATTTTTTCTTCTTCTTTGCGGTTGCTCAATTTAACCGCCATAGGCAAACATATGACATTCGCAAAAAATGCACCATAGAGTGTTGTCAGCAAAGCAACTGCCATCGCAGGGCCGATAGACTTAGGGTCATCCATATTAGAAAGCATAGCAACCAAACCAATAAGTGTCCCAATCATACCCATTGCCGGTGCAACGTCACCCATTGTTTTGTATATCATAGCGCCGAACTCATGACGCTCCGAGGTCATGGCAATGTCTTTAGATAGAGTTTGGCGAACGACTTCAACATCATGCCCATCAACCAACATATCAACGCCTTTTTGCATGAAGTCATTATCAATTTCAGCTTCTTCCAAGGCGAGGAATCCACCTTTACGCGCCGCGTCAGCCATATCAACAATTTTTTGAATTAATTCTTCTGGAGGAGCAATTTTAAACTTAAACGCTTTGCCAGCTACTTTACCTGCGCCAAAGAACTGGCCCATCGTAAATTGAGATAAAACAACAAATAAGGTGCCACCAAATACAATCAGTGTCGATGGCACATCAACAAACATATTTATATCGCCAGCAGAAATCATAGCCATGACGATAAAACCAATAGCGCCTACCATCCCAATAAGTGTTGCTAAATCCACTTTTAACTCCCAGCTATCTCAATATTCAGGTGACCATACATGATTACAAGGTCACAACTTAACTTATTAAATAAACCGAACTTAAACAAATAATCTCAATGAGAGATTAAGTCCTGAATCAACCATATAACTGATAACAATCGTATCTGGTTATACAACTATTTTCTCTTGTTTTTATGAGGTTACCTTTGTTCGACGGCTTATTAAACACTATCAAAGACCCATTATCGACAACAAATATTGCACTGTTCTTACGCGCACTCTCCTTACCAATAATAGTACAGTTAAAAGCACCCAA
This sequence comes from uncultured Pseudoalteromonadaceae bacterium, assembly GCA_964625615.1. GTDB lineage: Bacteria > Pseudomonadota > Gammaproteobacteria > Enterobacterales > Alteromonadaceae > M269. The sequence continues at coordinate 36,196 of CAZVDU010000004.1, forward strand.
TACAAACAGCCTGTTACCCTTGAATATATCGGCATTCTTCGTTAATTCTATAGCGTTACGCCTATCTGTCCTAAAGTGTTTGACCGCCTGTTGAGCCTCAGGTAATGTGCCGAGTTCTCTAAAAGAGCCATTAAAACTGTAATTGAAGCTTTATGACACAAACCAAAAACGTTGAAAACCTGTCTTTTGAAGAGTCCATGGAGGAACTAGAAATAATAGTTTCTGCTATGGAACAAGGTGATATGCCACTTGAAGAAGCATTGACTAAATTTGAAAGAGGCATTCAGTTGACCAACAATAGCCAGCAAAAATTAAAACAAGCAGAACAGAAAGTCGACATTTTGCTGAAACAAAATGGAAAAGAAGAGCTTAAACCCTTTATTAACTCTGAATCTGACTAATCTTAACATGAGATCATCCATGCCTGATTGGCAAATTGCACAACAGCGTTATCAAGAACGCGTTAATCAAAAACTAGAGAATCGCCTCCAAAAATTATCTAATATTGCACCTAAGCTGAAACAAGCAATGCAGTATGGCTTATTGATTGGTGGTAAGCGCATTCGGCCATTCTTGGTTTATGCAACAGGAGAAATGCTTGGTGCTAAACTTGAAGACCTTGATGCCTGTGCAACAGCTCTTGAATGTATCCATGCTTTTTCTTTGATCCATGACGATCTACCTGCCATGGATGACGATGCGTTGCGCAGAGGTAAACCAACTTGTCATATTGCCTTTGACGAAGCCACAGCAATATTAGCCGGCGATGCGTTGCAAACATTAGCGTTTGAGATCCTTGCTAATGACACATTACCTGAGAACTCGGTAGATAAGCGAATAGCCTTATTACGGATACTGACACAGGCAACAGGATACGAAGGCATGTGTGGTGGTCAAGCGATGGATATGGATGCAACTGACACAGCAATTACTCTTGAACAGTTAGAAAATTTACAACACCGTAAGACTGGTGCTTTGATAAAAGCAGCTATGCAAATGGCTTATGTCGTATCTCCTTTGGAATCTGAGGAAGTTTCGCACAGACTTGCCACCTACGGACGCGCCACCGGCTTAGCTTTCCAAGTTCAAGATGACATCCTCGACCTAGTGTCAGACACAGAAATACTCGGTAAACCTCAAGGCTCGGATTTAGCCTCAAATAAAAGTACCTACCCTAATCTATTAGGTTTAGGTGGCGCCAAAGCATTTGCACAAGAACTTTATCAACAAGCACTACAAGCGCTGGCGACTTTACCTTACAATACACAGGTTTTAGAGTCTTTCGCAGGCTATATAGTCAATAGAAACAAATAAAAGAATTATTAATGACACTCGATTTATCACACTACCCTCTCCTCTCTTTAGCAGACCGTCCCGAGCAATTGCGAGAGTTATCGCAAGATAAGCTTGAGGCATTTAGTCAGGAGCTAAGGCAGTACCTACTTGCCAGTGTGAGTGAAAGCAGTGGTCATTTTGCATCAGGCTTAGGGACTGTTGAATTAACAGTTGCTCTGCATTATGTCTATAACACGCCATTCGATAGGCTTATTTGGGATGTAGGTCATCAAGCATACCCTCATAAAATCCTGACGGGTCGACGGGACCGAATGACTACTATTCGTAAAAAGAACGGATTACACCCATTCCCTTGGCCACCGGAAAGCGAGTTTGACACCTTTGCCGTAGGACATTCTTCTACGTCAATCAGTGCGGCATTGGGTATGGCTATTGCTGCTGAGAAAGAGAACCTAGGGCGTAAAGTCGTTGCTGTAATCGGTGACGGTGCCATGACAGCAGGTATGGCGTTTGAAGCAATGAATCATGCTGGCGATATAGACAAAGATATGATTGTCATACTAAACGACAATGAAATGTCTATCTCTGAAAATGTCGGAGCACTCAATAGCCATTTAGCACGCCTACTTACGGGTAATTTCTTTAATTCAATTCGGGATGGTGGCAAAAAACTCTTAAGTAATGTGCCTCCTATCAAAGAATTTGCCAGTCGAGCAGAAGAACATATCAAAGGAATGGTGGTTCCCGGTACAATTTTTGAAGAGCTAGGTTTCCATTATATTGGCCCTATAGATGGGCATGACGTCAATGCAGTGGTAGATACACTGCGCAATATGCGCAAGCGCTCAGGCCCGCAGATTCTGCATGTTGTAACTAAAAAGGGAAAAGGCTACGAGTCGGCAGAAAAAGATCCGATTAAGTTTCACGCCGTTCCTAAATTCAACCCCGAAGATCAAAAACTCCCAACATCGTCATCATCAAAGCCAACTTACTCAAAAATATTCGGTGATTGGCTATGTGATATGGCTAAGCAAGATGACAAGCTTATAGCCATTACACCTGCCATGAGAGAAGGCTCAGGTATGGTAAGATTCTCACAAGAATTTCCTGATCAATATATAGACGTAGCCATAGCTGAGCAGCATTCCGTCACTTTAGCTGCAGGGCTCGCTCGTGAAAATATGAAACCAGTTGTCGCTATTTATTCAACGTTCCTACAGCGCGGCTATGATCAATTAATCCATGATGTGGCACTACAAAACTTACCTATTTTATTTGCAATAGATCGTGCTGGAATAGTAGGTGCAGATGGCCCGACACATCAAGGTGCGTTTGATCTGACCTTCTTACGTTGTGTTCCAAATATGATAATTATGACACCTTCCGGTGAGAATGAATGTCGTCAGATGTTATATACTGGGCACAAGCTTAATCAACCAGCTGCCGTTAGATACCCAAGAGGAACGGGTTATGGGCAAAAATTGATTAGCGAGATGAACGAAATTGAAGTTGGTAAGGCTCTAACAATACAAAGTGGTGAAAAAGTCGCTCTGTTAAATTTCGGCACTTTGTTACCTTTTGCTAAGCAAGTAGCTGATAGTAGAGGTTACGCGCTTATTGATATGCGTTTTGTTAAACCTATTGATGAAACGCTTTTAGCAAGTCTAGCGAACGACTATGATGTATTTGTCACGCTTGAAGATAACGCGATTATGGGCGGAGCAGGCAGTGCCGTAGGTGAATATATTCTACAGCATCAACTACCCGTTAAGTTACTAAGCATAGGTTTACCCGACCAGTTTATTATGCAAGGAACGCAAGAAGAAATGTACGCAGAATTAGGTTTAGATGCCAAAGGCATTGAGCGTAAAATTGATGAATTCATGCGTTAAGACGCTTTAATACAGCTAGCCGGGAAACCATTATTGATTGAAGATATAAGGTTTTCCATGAAAAAGACACTGTTAGCTGCATCGACAGTTTGCTTACTCACCAGTGGTTACTCACATGCCAATGATTACATCATTATGGATGAGAGTAACCCAGCAAATAAATTACTCTTAAGTAATCTCATTCGCCCCTCTAACCTTTCTGCTTTGCAAGAAGAAGACACCATTGTTGACGTTATGTTCTTCTTTCAAAATAGCTATGTCGATCTCTTGGGTCAGCAAGTTGCTCATACCCGTATCACAGAGTGGGTTGATACAATTAATACCATCGCCGTTGAACAAGAGATGGGGTTTCAATTACGCATTGCTAACGCGTTAATAGCACCAAGTATCGGTGATGAGTTATTCCTCGAAGATGAAACCGATGAAAACGATGAAATTATCACACTAGGTGCGTCTACTCTGTTTTTTAACGCCGTTTTTAACGCCAATGCAGGTCAGGGAGGAAATCCACTCCCAGAGTTTGAGATATACAATGCTTATGGCGCAGATATCGCGATTTATGTGCGGGATTTCAGAGAATCCGATGATACCGCCAATGTTCTTGGTCGTGCTAGTTTTGGTGGCCCTGTCAATATGATGTTTGACCGATTCGATGGCACGCCAAGTGTTTCTGAGCGGCTTTTTGACAATGTATTCACCCATGAGATCGGCCATAACTTAGGTGCTGGGCACGAAGTCGATATTGATGACAACCCTCCGTTTGCAGAAGTTGATGCTCATGCAGCAACATGTGGTGACAACAATACTATTATGTTTAGTTCACTGGGTAACTCGACATTAGCATCTTTTTCAGATCCTGAGTTAACGAACAACGACGAATTTTGCGGTGAAGAAGGGCTCGAAAATAACCGTCGAGTTATCATAGAAAATGCTGTCATGACGTCTCTGCGCGGTACTGGGGCGATTAGCCTAGGACAATTTAGTTTTACCTCCGCGCAATTTAATGCAAGTGAGCAAGATGGCACTGCAACTATTACGATCGCCAGAACCGGCGACTTAACCCAAGCTTCAGAGGTTGAAGTTGCTTTATTTGACGACACAGCAATTCAAGGTGCAGATTTTGTCAATGGCATTGCAAGAGCTAATTTCAACGCCGGAGAATCAGAAACTACCGTTGCCTTTGAAATTATTGAAGACGCTTTAGATGAAGGCCAAGAACAAATTAATGTTGCTTTAAGATATCCCCTACTCGGCCAATTGGGTCAATTATCAACGGCGACCCTTTTAATCAGCGACGGTGTTGCTGGAAACATTGGCACAATAGAAACTACCTCACCTACTACTGTTGTTGAGGGTGAAGATATCAGCTTCACACTGAACCGCGTAGGAGGTTCAGACGGCGAGCTAGTTGTTAATATTACAACGTCTGACCAAACAGCTTTCTCAGGTCAAGATTACCAAACATTCAATCAATCTGTCGTATTTGCTGCTGGTGAGACAAGTCAAATCGTAGCTATAACCACCATTGATGATAACCTTTCTGAAGTTGACGAAACATTTGCCATCACTATTACCAGTCAGCAAACGCAAGTCACAGGTGGCAACCTAGTTGCAACCATACAAGACAACGAGCCTTTAGCTGGACAATTTAATGTGTCAGTAAGTACGCGCTCTGTCAGTGAAAGTGACGGTTCTGTCACTATTATTGTTGACAGAGTCAATGGTACAGCTGGGCCAGCGAGTTTAAGGGTTACAACCAGCGGTGGTGGTAACAGTATTGTTCCTGTCAACGAAGTGGTTAATTTTACTGATGGACAAACTCAGCAAACAGTTCTAGTTACTGTGAATGACGATACAACCGAAGAAATTGATCAGATAGTCACTGTCAACCTAGAAGCAATTGGCGACGAAAATGTCACAACTTCGTTCGTTACCTTTACTGTTTTCGACAATGATGGAGATAATGCGCCACCATCTGATTCAGGTGGCGGCAGTACAGGACTCTTAGGTTTATTAGCAGCTTCACTCACTCTATTTAGAAGACGTAAAGTCGTGAAGTAGAGCTGTTATAGAGGGTAGGTCATTAGATGACTACCCTCTTCTCTAACTAATAACTTGCCAGTACAACAAAGCGTGTAAACAACCGCAAGCAGCAAGGCCAGCTGCAATATCATCGAGCATGATACCTAATCCGCCTTCTAGGTTCTTATCTAAATAACTGATTGGCCACGGTTTTAAAATATCGAATAAACGAAAAAGCAAAAAACCGGCAAGCGCCGTTTGCCAACTGATGACTACACCAATAAAGGTCACCAACATACCAGCAATTTCGTCCCAAACAATACCCGAATGATCATGTACTCCCATATCTTCGGCAGTCTTACCACACAGCCAAACCCCTACAGCGGTAGCAATACAAGCGATAATAATAGTCAGCGTTAATGGTAGTAATGAAACAAAATAAACAAGAGGAATTGCAGCTAAAGAGCCGAATGTACCGGGCATAAAGGGCGCCAAGCCAGAACCAAAACCAAGGGCAACCAGATGAACTGGGTTTGCGAGGTTGATTTTAGCTCTGAGAGATTTATCCATTAGGCGAAGTGCTGATATCCGCTTTCATGAATATGATAAGGCTCATCTTCGAATTTAAGCTCCAACTTATCAGGCATACCATTAAGCTGTCCAATACAAGTAGCACTCACGTTAGAGGTAGCCAAAGCTACATCCAGATTACCTTTTTGCTCTTCCGGCAATGTAAATAACAGCTCGTAATCGTCACCTGAACTCAGCGCATAACGAAGTCCTTCAGATAAACTGACAGTTTCTAACATTTGTTCTGATAACGGCAGCTTATCCACATGAATCACAGCACCACAATTTGACGCATTGAGTATATGTTTAATATCCGATAACAATCCATCTGACACATCAATACACGAATGAGCAAGTCGTCTCAACGTTGTTCCAGCCAAAACACGAGGTGTTGGATAATTGAGTCTATCTAATAAATAGACCTTGTTGGAAGGCGTTGCTTGACGTACACCTCGAACTAAATCTAGTCCAAGTCCTGCATCACCAAGAGCACCGGTTACATACAACCAATCACCTGGTCGTGCAGTGCTCCTTTTAAGCGCTTGATCTTTAGGAATAAATCCTTGAGCGGTAATCGTTATCGTCAGCGGACCTTTAACAGTATCACCGCCAATGAGCTGGACACCGTAATACTCGGTAATCTCGTGTAGTCCTAAAGAGAATTCGCTCAACCACTCTTCATCGGCTTCCGGCAAACTCAATGATAAGTTAACCCAAGCAGGTTCAGCACCCATAGCAGCAAGATCGCTTAAGTTAACAGCTATCGCCTTGTGAGCAATAGCTCTTGGTTCAGTACTTTCAGGGAAATGTACACCACAAACCAAGGTGTCCGTAGTGACCACTAAAGACTGACCATCTGGCACGTTTGTAACAGCGCAATCATCACCGATGCCGATATCAACATCACGCCTTTGATAGTTGCTCGATTTGAAGAAGCTCTCGATAATACTGAATTCTTTCACAAGTTATGTCTTAATCTCGTTCGTGCTTACGCAATGTTTTAATTGCTTTGTCTAACACACCGTTGACAAACTTGTGACTTTCTTCAGCACCAAAGGTTTTAGCAAGTTCAATAGCTTCATTGATAACAACTTTATAAGGTACATCAATGCGTTGCTTGAGCTCGTATGTTGCTATACGTAAAATTGCTTTTTCGATAGGATCAAGTTCTTCAGGAAGACGGCCTAGGTAAGGCTTAATAACAGCGTCCAATTCTTCATAACCAGCCACGACTTCACGCAGCAACTCTTGAAAAAAGGCCATATCGACCTTCGACATGTCATTCGTTGTCGCAATGTGAAGCTCCACTTGCTCGACATTGTTATTGGTCATTTGCCATGAATATATGGCTTGAACGGCAAGCTCTCTTGCCTTGCGACGGCCAGCAGGCTTCATTACACTTCTTCGATCATAGAAAGTACGTTAACCATCTCAAGCGCGCCAAGGGTTGCTTCAGAACCTTTATTACCGGCTTTAGTCCCTGAACGCTCAATCGCTTGTTCAATACTATCAACAGTGAGTACACCAAAAGCAACTGGAATACCAAACTCTAAAGAAACCTGAGCAAGGCCTTTATTACATTCGCCTGCGACATAATCAAAGTGTGGTGTACCGCCTCGAATCACAGCACCAAGCGCGATGATAGCGTCAAATTGTCCTTTTTCTGCCAACTTTTTAGCGACAACAGGCAACTCGTAAGCACCTGGTACTCTTACAACGGTGATATCATCAGAGTTCACTTCCCCATGACGTTCGAGCGTATCTAAAGCGCCGTCAACGAGGCTTTCAACAACAAAGCTGTTAAAGCGAGAAACGACAATGGCAAACTTTTTGCCCGTTGCGCGTACATTTCCTTCAATGACATTCATAATATACCGTGCCTATATAATTAGCTGTGAAAAAGCGGCGCGTAATATAGCACATACCGCTTTCATTTGTGGTTATTTTTTATATCGTTTGCACCGATACCTATAATATTCGGCACTGTTCAATCAAGTTATTTCTCGTCTTGGTCGTAAACATACTCCACAACTTCAAGCCCGTAACCTGAAAGTGCGTGGTATTTTTTTGGTTTACTCAACAGGCGCATTTTCTGAACACCCAAGGTTGATAGTATTTGGCTACCAACGCCCACAGTGCGTGACGTACCCTGCCACTTCGCACCCGGTGATCGTTGACCGCTATCTTCTGCTTGAAAGCGTAAGACTTGGCTTAAGAGATCTTCTTCTTTACCCAATAATACCAATACACCGCCATCTTTTGCGATAGCACGCATGGCGTCAGCTAAACCTAAGCTGCGCTCTAGTGCACGATTCGAATACAAAAGGTCGTTAAACGTATTATGCAGATGAACACGAACAAGAGTAGGTTCATCAGCTTGGATATCACCTTTTTTCAGCGCAAAGTGAATTTGATTATCAATAACATCTTTAAAAGTAATTAGTTCAAACTCACCAAAGTCTGTTGGCAACTTACACTCTGCAACCTTCTCGATCGTCGTTTCATTCAAATTACGGTATTCGATCAAGTCTGCGATAGTCCCTATTTTAAGATCATGCTTTTTAGCAAACACCTCAAGTTCAGGGCGACGAGCCATAGTGCCGTCCTCGTTCAGGATTTCGACAATAACAGAAGCCGGTTCGCAGCCTGCTAAACGAGCCAAATCCACACCAGCCTCAGTATGCCCTGAGCGACTAAGCACCCCACCCTGTTTGGCTATCAGAGGAAATATATGTCCAGGTTGAACAATGTCTGATGCCTTAGCATTCGGATTCACCGCTGCAAGTACAGTCTTTGCACGATCAGCTGCCGATATTCCAGTAGTTACGCCTTCGGCTGCTTCAATAGACACGGTAAAGTTAGTTGAAAATTGCGCTTCGTTTTTATCAACCATTAAAGGTAATTCAAGGCTTTTGCATCGTTCCTGCGTCATAGGTAGGCAAACTAGACCTCTTGCATGAGTAACCATAAAATTAATGGCTTCAGGCGTTGTATGTTCAGCGGCTAGGATTAAATCGCCTTCATTTTCACGATCTTCATCATCCATCAAAATAACCATCTTTCCTTGTCGGATATCGTCGATTATTTCTTCAATGCTATTTAATGCCATACTTAATTAAACCTTTTTAAATGTACTACCGATTTGATTCTAATTGATATTCTATAAATTAACGTCTGTGCAGATATCCATTCTCCGCGAGCATTGCCATGCTAATGTCACTTTTTTCATCTTTTACAGCGGCTTTGTCACCAAGAATGAGACGCTCGACATAACGAGCAATAACGTCAACCTCTAGATTGACCCGAGTTCCAACGTTGTAATGCTGAATAATCGTTTCTTGCAACGTATGTGGGATTAAAGTCAGCATAAACTCGCTACCATTCACATCATTAACCGTTAAGCTGACACCATCAACCGTAATAGAACCCTTTTCAGCAAGATAACGTGCAAGGTTATCTTCTGCTTTGATCCAGATTTCTATCGCTCTCGCTTGTTGATTAATGGACAGTACTTTACCTAAGCCATCAACATGACCACTCACGATATGGCCACCCAGTCTACTTGTAGCCATCAATGCTTTTTCGAGGTTAACGTTTTGCCCTGCGCTATAATCTGCAAAGCCTGTCCTTTTTATGGTTTCTGTCGAAACATCTGCACAAAAGTAGTTCGAAGAAAACTCAACCGCCGTCAAACAAACACCATTCACTGCAATACTGTCACCTAAAGCAACGTCACTCATATCCAACTTGCCTACTGACACAGTTAAACGAACATCTCCTCCTCTAGGCTCCATCTTAGATACAGTCCCAAGTGCTTCAATAATTCCGGTAAACATATAATGTACTCTTCTTATGTAATCGTAGAGATTATCTTGAGATCATCGCCGACCATTCTCACGTCTTGCCATGACAAATTAATCGCTTCGTTCATTACTTTAAAAACTGGTAGCTCACAAAGTCCTTGGCTACTTATTCCCATTAACTTAGGTGCCATGTACAAGATAAATCGATCAACTAACTTTTCACGAATAAAAGCGCCTGCCAAGCGACTTCCAGCCTCAATCCAAAGCTCATTAATTTGCTGTTCTCCCAAAAACTGCATCGTTTTTGATAAATCAATTTTTCCTTGTGCGTTAACAAACTGAACTTGCTGAATATGTTCAGCGTCTAGTGCTTGATTATGTTGACGATTAACAACGACTACTTGTGTATTATCATCAAAAACGTTTAGGTCAGGCTGGAGCTGATTTCTACTATCAAGTATCACTCTTACAGGCTGCTTTACTGATTCAACATTCAAGGACTCAGTAAGATAACCGAGCTCACCGTGACGAACAGTTAACGACGGATTGTCTGCCAGCACAGTGCCAGAACCTGACAAAATAGCGCAACTTTTCGCTCTGTAGCGTTGAACATCTTCTCGTGCAGCTGGGCCGGTAATCCATTGACTAACACCATTCGCGAGAGCTGTACGCCCATCAATACTACTCGCCATTTTTAAGGTAACCCTTGGGCGGCCTGTCATCATACGTTGAACAAAGCCTGGATTAAGCGCCTTGGCATCCTCCTCAAGTAGACCACAACTTACCTCAACACCAGCATCTTTAAGCCTCGCTATACCATTACCTGCAACTTGTGGGTTAGGATCGACCATCGCGCATACAACACGCTTAATACCGGCTTTAATTAGTGTGTCGGCACAGGGTGGTGTACGGCCAAAATGACTGCACGGTTCGAGTGTGACATAAGCAGTAGCGTCAGTAGCGAGATTGCCTGCCTGCGCCAAAGCATTCACTTCAGCATGCCCTTCACCTGCTTTTTGATGCCAACCTTCTCCTATTACTTGCGAGGCTGCACTAACGATTACACACCCGACATTCGGGTTAGGTCTTGTCGTATATTGACCTCGTTTCGCTAAGTGGATGGCACGCACCATCATCTTATGGTCTAGAGAAGAGAATGTTGATGAAACAATCATATCAGGAAGATTTAGACTCGCCTTGGTCATCTAGTTTTGCAATCTCTTCACCGAACTCTCGGATATCTTTAAAAGATCGATAGACAGACGCAAATCTCACATAAGCGACCTTATCTAACACCTTAAGTGCATCCATAATAAGATTACCTACCAATTCACTTGATACTTCGCGTTCACCTGTTGCTCGCAACGATGAGTTAATACGATTTATTTGTTCTTCGATTTGCTCAGTACTGACAGGCCTTTTTTCTAGTGCTCGTTGCACGCCCGAACGAAGCTTTTCTTCGTTAAAAGGTTCCCGACTGCCATCTCGCTTGATAATGCGAGGCATCACCAATTCGGCCATTTCAAAGGTCGTAAATCGCTCATGGCACATAATGCATTCACGTCGACGCCTAACCTGTCCACCTTCAGCCACCAGTCGCGAATCGATAACTTTCGTGTCTTTCATCGAACAAAAAGGGCAGATCATGTAAATGTGGCTCCGAGAAACATAGGCTTCGGTCTATAAGGGCGCAGATTATATCGTATCCTGAGCGCTAAGGGATATACTTATCTGTATAAAGATATGGCCAAGTTGTTGCCTTTAAAACTGAGGTAGTACAAAACACAATATTCAAAAAATAAAAAACCTCTTAGCGCTGTAAAAGGTTTCTTTGTCAATCAAGCCTATTTACTTTTAACTAGGCGTAGACAGGGAACTTCGTGCATAAAGCGACAACTTCACTACGAACACGCTCAATAACACTCTCATCACCCATATTATCAAGAACATCACAAATCCAAGTCGCAACTTGCCCTGCCTCTTCCTGTTTAAAGCCACGGCGTGTAATTGCTGGAGACCCCAAACGTAAGCCACTGGTTACGAAAGGCGAACGAGGATCGTTAGGAACAGCATTCTTATTCACCGTAATATTAGCCGTTCCCAGTGCAGCATCTGCGTCTTTTCCAGTGATATCTTTGTCAATAAGATCCAATAAGAATAGGTGATTATCGGTACCGTTAGAGACTATCTTATACCCACGATTCTGCATTACAGCCACCATTACTTTAGCATTCGCTACAACTTGTTGTTGATACTCTTTAAATTCCGGTTGTAGTGCCTCTTTAAAAGCAACCGCTTTAGCAGCGATTACATGGCATAACGGACCACCTTGCCCACCTGGAAAAACTGCACTGTTAAACTTCTTATAGAGCGCTTCATCTCCACAAGATGACAGTATAAGACCGCCACGAGGTCCTGCTAATGTCTTATGCGTGGTCGTCGTCACAACATGGGCATGTGGCAACGGATTAGGATAAATACCAGCAGCAACCAAACCGGCAACGTGTGCCATATCAACCAGTAAGTAGGCGCCTACTTTGTCTGCAATCTCGCGATATTTTGCCCAATCAACAATACCTGAATAAGCAGAAAAACCACCAATGATCATCTTCGGTTTGTGCTCTAGAGCCAACGCTTCAATCTGAGCGTAATCAATCTCACCGGTTTCTGAATTCAATCCATACTGAATCGCATTATATGTTTTGCCAGAAAAGTTGACGTGAGAGCCATGCGTTAAATGTCCACCGTCAGCTAAACTCATGCCTAAAACTGTATCGCCTGCATTAATTAACGCCATAAATACCGCTGAGTTCGCTTGAGAACCAGCATGAGGTTGAACATTGGCGTAATCAGCGCCAAAGAGTTGCTTAGCACGCTCGATCGCTAACTCTTCAGCAATATCAACATACTCACAGCCGCCGTAATAACGTTTACCAGGATACCCTTCAGCGTATTTATTCGTCAGTTGTGAACCCTGAGCTTCTAGAACTCTTGGACTACAGTAGTTCTCTGACGCAATTAGCTCAATGTGATGTTCTTGGCGTTGTGTTTCTTTCGCGATGGCTTCTGATAACTCAGGATCAAAATCTGCAATATTCATATCACGTGAAAGCATTGGGCATCCTCAAAATAATCTGTCTAAAAGTAGTGTCAAATAGGCCGCCATTTTATAGATTTACGCTTCGATGTACAGTTAAGTATGCTAATCAAATCGTTATAAATTAAGCGGCTTTAGATTATGCACTAATCTGCTTTTTCTACCGAATCTGGATAGTCTAACTTGATGCTTTCCCGTATCTTATCCATTAATGCCATATTCTGAAGCGTATCCCTATGAGGCATCAGATCACTTTCAACTAATCCTGCTTTTACACAGCGATTCATTTCGGCGATTTGATACTCAAAACCATTAACATCATGAGGAAACTTTTGAGTCTCAATATCAAAAGCCTTACCTTTGTTTTTCGACTGTACCAAAGTTGCTTCCAAACCAGCCCAAAACAGCCCGGGTAATTTAATATGTCCTTTTGTGCCATTGATTGTCATATCGTTACCCGGTTCTGACACAGCTGAGCAAGTAAATTGGCTTCTCATTCCATTTTGATAAGCAATATTGGCTAACGTCGTTTGGTCGACTCCAGACTCTCCAATATCGGCCATGGCCTGCACTGAGGTCGGTTCGCTATCTATCGCTAGTTGACTCAAGGCAATACTATATATTCCAAGATCCAATAAAGCCCCACCTCCTAACGCTACATCAAACAAGCGATGGCTGTAGTCAAGTCCACGGTTATCAAGAAATGAAAAGCCAATATCAGAACGCACATAAGTTACATCACCAATCTTACCATCATCAATCCAGTCTCTAACTTGTTTAAAACAAGGCATAAAACGGCTCCAGACAGCTTCGATCAGAGTGCACTGAGTCCGTCTCGCAATTTCAGATAATACCCCCCACTGTTTGGCATTAATTGTCGCGGGCTTTTCAACTAATACATGCTTCCCTGCCTCAAGGCACATTTTCACCAGTTGAAAATGAAAAGCATGAGGTGTTGCAACATAAATAATGTCAATGTGCTCGTCATCACAAAGTGCTTCGTATGAATAATAAGTAGTGGGAATATCGTAGTTAGCTGCGAACTCATTCGCACGTTCGTTATTTCGGCTAGCAACGCCATATAAGTTGCTATTCCCATTTGATAGCAATGCCTTAGCGAATTGATGCGCAATTTTTCCAGGGCCAATCACTCCCCAATTTAATCGTGTAGAGCCCATTTTGTATTTCTCCCTATATCAAGGTAAACAGTAGTGTCTGCTGATTTTTGTTGTACACTTTTGATTTATACTTATAAGCCTGCAAGTGCAGGCCGCTCTCAAAAAGCTTTTATTCAGAACAAAATCTATCCAGAAGAGATTACCAAACCACAAGTTGAGAAAACAAGGTATAACAATAAGAGAATTGCAGATAAAAAAATGGCTCAGTCAGTGTGTTGAGTGAGCCATATACCGACGCTAGTTAAAGATCGGATTTAATGTTATTAAATTCAGCAACACCTCAGGACGTTTGATGCTTAAAACTTAATGACCTTAGGAACAAAGCAAGACACAAGCCAGAACATAAAACCAATATAAAACAATATGTTAAAGCTTTCACACTAATAAGTGTTGTCCGGTTTCGAAAATGCATTGTCCGATTACGCTACTAAAACCTGATATTTGACCAAAAACTGGCCACTCTCAACATAGGTATATTATCGATACTCTAGGATGAAGTCGCTTGAACACTAAAGCTGATTGGTATGAGAGATATTTGGGTATACAATCATTGCCAAATTAATTATTTAGAATACCTCATGGCTGAATACGTTTATTCAATGTACAAAGTGGGTAAAGTTGTCCCACCACAAAAACAAATCTTAAAAGATATATCTCTGAGCTTTTTCCCAGGTGCCAAGATAGGTGTCTTAGGTGTTAATGGCTCAGGTAAGTCAACGCTACTGAAAATTATGGCTGGGCTCGATCAAGACATCATTGGCGAAGCAAGGCCAATGCAGGATCTTAAGGTTGGATACCTTCCTCAAGAACCCCAACTCAATGAATCCAAAGATGTTCGAGGTAATATTGAAGAAGCCGTGGAAGATGTAGTTCACGCTTTAAAACGTATTGATGAAGTGTATGCCGCTTACGCTGAGGAAGGCGCAGATTTTGATGCATTAGCAAAGGAACAAGGGGAATTGGAAGCCATCATTCAAGCTAAAGACGGACATAATTTAGACAATGCGCTAGAAAGAGCCGCAGATGCGCTGCGTTTACCCCCTTGGGATGCAGATGTAACTAAATTGTCTGGTGGTGAAAAGCGTCGCGTCGCTTTATGTAAGCTACTTCTCGAAAAGCCTGAAATGCTATTACTTGATGAGCCGACCAACCACTTGGATGCTGAATCTGTTGCGTGGCTTGAACGTTTCTTACATGACTACAACGGTACAGTCGTTGCTATTACTCACGATAGGTACTTCTTAGATAATGTTGCAGGTTGGATTTTAGAACTAGACCGAGGACACGGTATACCTTGGGAAGGCAACTACTCCTCCTGGCTTGAACAAAAAGATGCACGTTTAGAGCAAGAAGAACGCGCAGAGAATGCAAGACAACGATCCATTAAACAGGAACTCGAATGGGTACGTTCAAACCCTAAAGGCAGACAAGCTAAAAGCAAGGCGAGAATGTCTCGATTTGAAGAGTTGAATACCGGTGAGTACCAGAAACGTAATGAAACCAATGAACTCTTTATTCCACCTGGAGATCGCCTAGGGGATAAAGTAATTGAAGTGGAGCATTTGTCGAAATCTTACGGCGATCGTATGCTCATTGACGATTTAAGCTTTAAAGTTCCTAAAGGCGCCATTGTTGGGATTATAGGGCCTAATGGTGCTGGTAAGTCAACTTTATTCAAGATGTTATCCGGTGATGAAAAAGGTGATTCAGGCACAGTCTCTGTTGGCGAGTCAGTCAAGATTGCGAGTGTTGAGCAATTTCGTGATCATATGAATGATAAGAATACTGTTTGGCAAGAACTATCTGACGGGCAAGACATTATTCGAATAGGTACATTTGAGCTAAACAGCCGAGCCTATGTCAGTCGCTTTAACTTTAAAGGAAATGATCAACAGAAGTTTATCAAGGACTTATCGGGCGGGGAGCGCAATAGAGTGCATCTCGCTAAGCTATTGCAGGCCGGTGGTAATGTATTACTATTGGATGAGCCAACCAATGATCTAGACGTTGAAACACTTCGTGCACTTGAGAACGCCATACTCGAATTCCCAGGTTGCGCTATGGTCATTTCGCATGACAGGTGGTTCTTGGACAGGATCGCAACTCATATTCTTGATTACCGTGATGAAGGAAAAATTAACTTCTATGAAGGTAATTACACCGAATACGCTGCCTGGCTAAAAGATAACTTTGGTAAAGATGTTGTAGAGCCCCACAGGTTGAAATACAAACGTATGACTAAGTAACACTAATTGAGGATAAACCCCAACCTATCCTCTTGTTATAATGTACCCTATTCTTTCTGAGTAGGGTACTCTGGTTTTATTGCGGTATATCCTAAGTTTAGAATCTCATCGACCCTCCGCCTCTCAGAAAATAACAATATTGGTATAATAGGAATCTGTTTACTATATGAAACCAGCCAAATTTAGGGCACATGGAAACTTTTCAATAGAAAGAGAGGGTAACATTCTCATCGTGAATGCTGAGGGTCCTGGCAATATAGAGTTGGCTGAAGACTACCACCGGCAAGTATCTGAGCATGTTGCACAACTCGCTGGAAAACCATGGGCGTCTATTAATATCTTCAGCAAGGAATCGTTCTTCACTCCTGATGCATCGAAAAACTTAATTGAAGGTGCAGAATATGCAAAGGACATTGGCTTTGTTGCTTGTGCTTTCATCGTCAGGGTAGATGAATACCACAACTCATTGAAATCATTTTGGGAAATGATTTATGGAAGTGCAGGTGTCGATTATTGTTTTTTTGAAGATGAAGCTAACGCTAAAGCATGGTTGAAAGAAAAACTAGGTGAGTAACTCGCCTTCTCTCTATATTAGCAATACCGCTAAAGCCCTTTAATAGCGACTGATTTCGCTGTTAAGCTACTGATGATAAGTGAACCGTTAGTTTCAACAGCTCCCGTTGTTAAAGGATAAGAACCACTAGGGTCTTGAAGACTCTGCACTACATCACCTTGCTCATTTATCTTAACAATATGTCCATAAGCTTTTGCTTTAGGTCGCATAAAACTTGGCAGCCGCTGTACAAGCTTACGCATATTCGGTGAAGCCGATAGCTTATCCAGTGCGGACGAACGAGGAGATGCTAGCCCGAGCCAATAACCTCCACTTTCAGCCTTTGCAATATTGTCTGGAAAACCTGGTAGATTATCAATAACGACTTCTAGGATGCCTTTTTTATCACCCTCAATCCAATAACGCAGAACACGGTATTCTCCTGTCTCGTTAATCAATATCGATTTCTCATCATGGCTAACAGCAATACCATTAGCAAAACTAAGCCCATCAAGAATAGTTCTGACTCGACGGCTTTTGGGATCATATTCAATAACCCTACCTGACAAACTATGCTCCATTAAATCAAGTAAGCTTCCCTCTAGGGTACCACCGCTTTCTTTTGCGCCAAAACGCGTCGAAGCATCTGAAAAGTATATTTTTCCACTGCGAGAAGACACATCCACATCATCCGCATAAAGGATAGGAATATCGTCAGCCTTGTCAGCAAGGACTGTTATCTCACCTGAAGGATCAATAGACAGCAATCCGTTATAGGCATCTGCAACCAATAGATTATCGGATACGTCAAACTCAATACCTAGCGGGCGGCCTTTCGTATTAACCCAAGGTGTAAATTTAGTGCGAGACGCTTCCAGCTTTGCGATCACACCTGAATGTAAGGAAACAAACACCTGCCCTTTACTATTAACGGCAATATCTTCAGGTCCATAATCATCATCAATAGAAACTAACGACATCGGCGTCATGTCGTCATTTTCAGCAAAATCACCGGTAAATCCTTTGTCGACAGGCGCGTTCCAAGAAATAGGTTCAACTGGTGTTGGCCAGAACAATAGGTAAGCCGCTATTAGAAAAATAACTTCGGCTACAATGATTCTTTTTTTCATCTATCTGTTTCCTCGGTCATCACAAGATAGCATCTAATGCTTCAGACAATGTTTTGACAGCGCTAACTTTCATACCGTTAATGTCTTGTTTTGGCTTGTTCCCAGCAGGGACAATTGCTTGTTTAAATCCATGTTTAGCGGCTTCTGCTAATCGCTCAATACCATTAGGAATAGGGCGTATTTCTCCTGCTAACCCTACCTCACCAAACACAATAAGATCTCGCGATAGTGCTTTATTCCTAAAACTAGAAATCATCGCTAGCACCAAGGCTAAATCTGCACCGGTTTCGCTTATTCGCACGCCACCGACCACATTGGCAAACACATCTTGATCATTCATCTGAACATTACCATGCCTATGTACAACAGCTAGCAGCATATTAAGGCGATTTTGATCAAGCCCCACAGCAACACGTCTGGGGTTTGCCATTTGCGAATAGTCAACCAAAGCCTGTAGTTCAACCAATAAGGGTCTAGTACCTTCCCATACAACCATCACAATACTGCCAGGGGCTTGCTCATCTGAGCGGCTTAAAAATATCGCTGAAGGGTTATTCACTTCCTTCAAACCCCGCTCGGTCATAGCAAATACACCAAGCTCATTGACAGCGCCAAAACGATTTTTATGGCTCCGTAACGTCCGATAGCGGCCATCAGCTTCGCCTTCAAGCATCAAAGAACAGTCAATGCAATGTTCAAGTACTTTGGGGCCGGCCAGACTTCCATCTTTAGTCACATGCCCAACAATAAACATAGCAATATGTTGCTGTTTGGCAAAACGGGTGAGATAGGCTGCACTCTCCCTTACCTGGGATACACTCCCAGGTGCCGATTGTACATCCGCAACATGCATCACTTGGATAGAATCAATGACCATGATCTTCGGCTTTTCTCCCAACGCTAAATCACAGATCGTTTCGACATTGGTTTCGGTAACTAGCTTTAAGTCATTTGACGGTAATCTTAAGCGATTAGCTCGCATCGCAACCTGTTGAAGAGATTCTTCTCCAGTGACATACAAAGCACTTTGCTGCGCCGCTAATTGACACATAATCTGCAAAAGTAATGTGCTCTTACCTGCCCCTGGTGATCCACCAATCAATATTGCCGAACCGGGCACTATGCCACCTCCCAATACACGATCCAGTTCCTTATAGCCGGAACCAAACCTGGGTTGAGCTTCTAAGTCAATACTGCCTATGGTTTGTACTTGAGCACTTGTCTGCCCTGCGTAACCTGAGCGTTTACTTTGATGTGTTGTCGAGGCAGGGCTTACTACAAACTCAGTGATCGTATTCCATGCATGGCAATCATTACATTGACCTTGCCATCTCGCCGACTCTGCACCGCATTCTGAGCATACATAAGCCGTTTTTCTTTTTGCCATTTATTCCCGCTACCCTTCATGATGAATCTCACATGCTATCATGGACATAACTTGAATGGGAAAGCGTCGGTGATGTTGAACACTGCATTTTGGTGGGTATCAAGTATAATTAAGCAGTATATTATACCCAAACCACCTCAAAGTGAGCAGTCGACTTATGCCCATTGGGAGTCGAAGGTTTGAGCAAAGATAAATGTACGCTAATAATTAGCACAGTTTTTTAATTTTTAGCCGATAAAACAACTAATAAACTTATAGTTACCTGATTTTTTCTTTACAACAGTTGCATGAGTCAAGATATCGAACAATACAGTGACATTATTGAACAGCTCAAACCTGTTATTGGTGAGCCTGAGTTCAACCAAGTTTTGTCTAATGTTGCCGCCAATGTACCCAAACCTAAGCGCTTTCTCATCAAGATGGAGTTAAAGCGGCTGGCCAAGCCTTGCAATCAAGTTATCGACCTCAGAGGACATGTCGATGGTAAATGCACTCCCTACGAATATGAAGGTATCACTCACTACCTGGATGACGTAGCCGTTGAAGTTTTTGAACGCCAAATTCGCTCTTTTGGTTCTTACACTATTGGTGTCAAAGAGACGGTTAAAAATACCGAAAATAACTTTCGTGTCATGCATCAAAAAGAGCAAGAAGAAAAGCTAAAAGAAGTAACTGCGCCATCAACCGAAAGTACTGAAGAAAGCATTGATCTTGGTAAAGCTTTTCAAGCCAAACAAATACATTTTGCTGATTATGCGCAACGAAGCGAAGAACGTATGAATTTCTCTGTTGCCGTAGAAGTTTTTTCTGAAATGGAAAATGCAATACGAGCGACCACAGTCGATATTTCGTTCAAAGGTCTAAAGATCAAACTGCGTAAAAAGCACTTGTTTAGAGCTGGGGAGCGCATAACGCTTTATTTTAAAGGGCTAGAAACTGAATATGCTATCGATAAGAAAGAAGCCATTTCTTATGTTGTCACATTTGTCGACCGTGCTCGAGATGACCAACGCGTTTCCTTAAAACGTCTGTTCGACACACCAACAAAAACTTTTGACGCTTTCCTGATACGGTTTATTCAAGGTAATAAACGCCGCTATAAACTCAATATAGACAACACAATAGACGCCATAGAAACGAAAGGTTACGAGCAATATTACATTCCTCATTTCACGTCTATACCCGTCTACATTGCTCAAAAAGATGACAGATACTTTCCTCGCTACGCCCTAACAAATGACTCCAACCAAGAGTCCATCTATTTCTGGGCTGATGAGGAAAACCATTTAAGGTTAGGCTATCTTTTTTCTGATGAGCGTATAAAAAGCCTGTTGAACAAGCCCGAAGGCGCACAAGAAACTTACATCTACAGCTTTAATCACTTGAAAGACAGCAAGAGCTATTACTATTCAGCGACAACCGAAGAGCTACAAGCAGATCCACAAGTTAGGCGAGCCTATTTAGCCTATGCCAGTAGAAAAGCGAGTTGGCGCGTATACAAAATCCAATTAACAAGCATGAAACCCGAGCAGTGCCATTTACCATTATCATTGCCCGATTCCGTTAACGATGCGGTCAGGAGACAAAACCAACCACCTGCACCTAGGCTAATGTCTCGCTTGAAGAACTTGTCCTTAATAGCCTTACTAACCGATATTACCTCTGAGACAGGGGCAAAAGCTTACCACAAGCTAAAGATAGATAGAGATAAAGTATCTAAGCTACAGGCCTTTGCGCATCCACGTAATAAACCTCCTGAAGATATCGGGCTGTATAGGTTTAAGTATCAAAACTTTAGGCGTGAGACGCGCTTTCAATTGAGAACGGAAGTTAACTTGAGACTTGGGAGTGTAGAATTCCAGGGGGTTACGGAAGATATCTCGTTACATGGATTAAGAATTGAGCTTCATAAGCTTTTCCCACAAGGCCAGCTCTCGAAGGTTCATGTAAGCTTTCCTAAACTACAAGCAATGACTAAAAAATATACGTTAGTCGATATCCCCTACCTTGTTGCTGATGTCAGTGGCGAGAGAAACGTCCTTAATTTAAGTGCGATTGAAGAAGAAGGCATACCAACAGCCAAAGCATTTTTCGAAGAGTTGATAAAAAACAACCGAGATAAACTCAAAACTGACAGCATTGAAGAAGACGTACCCGGCATTGGCGAAGCCATGCGTAACCTATACGCATCTAATTTGCTGAATACACCTATTTTTATTAAAAAAGAAGGGATTAATTTCACCCCAGATGCGGTGGCTATGCCGCAAACAGATAACACTTTGAAACCCTTGCTCAACTTCAAAGCAATTCGTGGACACGCTAACTTATACCCGTTATACAGTGCGCCTGCGATAGAAGAAGATTTTATTCGTAACTTACTAAGAAAATTAAAAACGAATAGCAAGCCTATTATGGAAGAGTTGTTCATCGCATTTGATCCGAGTCAAAACGACATTAAGTCAGCCATTAAATGTCAATTCACAGATCAGTTTCTTAACTTTGCTGATTGCCGTCAATTCATTACCAAAGCATTGGGCGCCGGACGATTCTATGCCATCAAAATATTTATTGCTCGGACAGGGCGGCCCGATACCGAGCTACTGCGTGCAGAAATGAAATATGTCGGTGCATATGCATCTCATCGTGCAAAAACGCTAGAAGAGCATTTATGGAATATTTCGGGGGTTGGCGATATGGTCGATATCACCGAAGAGGTGATGTCACGCTACGGATTTTTAGCAGAGCATATCACCATGAATAATACGAAAATCAAAACACCTAATAATAAGCCGAATGCAACGGCTCAAATACTGAACGGCGATACTCAAAAAGCTTAAGTTCAATCTCTTATATTGGCCCAAACATCCTTTAGCCTAATCTCCCAATATAGCGAGCAGCCCATCTAACCCCGCATAGCGGATGAAGCAATCTGCTTGTTGTCGTACCACAGGTTTAGCATGACAACCGACACCAAGCGCCGCATGTTGCATCATAACTAAATCATTTGCACCATCACCCATTGCAATTGTCTGGCTTTTATCTATACCAAATTGCTTAGCAAGATTAACAACAGTTTCAGCTTTCACTTGAGCATCAATAATCCTCCCCACAACACGTCCCGTTAGGCATGCCTTTTTTATTTCTAGTGTATTTGAAACCGCCGCGTCTAAATTTAAACGCTCTTTTAAATAATCAGCAAAGAACGTAAAACCACCCGAAGCAATTGCAATCTTCCATCCCGATTTTTGCAACGTTGTTACCAGTTTGTCTAACCCCGGCATCAAAAGCAAACGCTCACAGATTTGCTCTAAAACATCAACGGGCGTTCCTTTTAAACATTCGACTCGCTTTACCAAACTCTCTGCAAAATCAATTTCTCCTCGCATCGCTTGAGCAGTAACTTGCGATACTTGTTCACCGACACCAGCGAGCCTGGCTATCTCATCAATACATTCAATTTGTATCATGGTGCTGTCCATATCCATGACTAACAGGCCTGGCTGAGACAGCGCAGGAGCCTCTTTTGTATAGGTAATATCCAACCCAACATCTTCTGTAACTTTCTCAATAATATGCTTAAGAACCGTCTCTTCTACCTCACAATATTCAGATAGCGGTGCATAAAAAGAGACGCCTATTGCACTAATGCGAGGAAGAAAACAATTTATGGGTAGGACAACTTTTAATGATCGCCAAACATGCCATAACTTCTCAAGACTGAGGCTTTGTCCTATAACAGTTAATAGTCTTAATGATTCATTCGTTCCTTCATATTCGTAAAAAGAGAATACCTCTTCAGTAAAAGCGATTGCTTTATTCTCTTTAACAAGTTCGGATAAGTAGTGTGAAGATAGCCATTGGCTAGATGTAATATTAAGTGGTTGCAAAATAAATGTGCGAGTTGGTTGGTGTGTCAAATATAGTACTTAATCAACCAGTCAATAGACAATGGATTTAACATCAAAAATCGCTTAGTGTGTGAATATGTTGCGTTCATTTAAGTCACTTTGTGCTAAAACAGAGAAGTAATCTGCCTACTAAAGACCTAGAGACCATACCACCAGAACTCATGGCGCCTAGTGGTTATTCTGTTTTTAAGCGGCTCGCCAACTTGGGGTTAGTCATTGCTGCAATTTTCATTAGCCTGAATTTGTGGATATACAGCGCTCAACAAGACAACAAACTAAGACAAGAACAAGCTGATCAGCTTGGTAATAGCTTACTTAAACAAGCACAGGTGCTTATCACGTCCTATACCAATACTGCTCGCAATGACGTATTAATTAGCAAAGAGAATAGACATTTAGTCAATGCAATTGTTAATAACCTCCAGGAAGACGTGCATGTCCACTCAGCTGCTCTATATGCATTGAACGGTAAGTCTGTATCTGAGAGTTCAGATAATCAGAGTTTGCTCAACCTCTATAAAACACGACCAAACTTTGAGCCGCTTGTTTATATATCAGAATTATACAAAGAAGGGCAACCTATCGGATACATCAGGTTATTGCTTGATGAAGATATGGTGATGCGCCATCACAATTATTTCCAAGAAGCACTGCGTCAGCAAATTCAAATAATTTTCGTCATGGCACTTGCTCTAGGCTTTATTGTTGCTCGTGCATTCTATAAATTTCGATATCGCCATATTGCACTGCGGGCGGTCAAACGGGATAAAGACTAAATCAAACTGCCTATTAAAGAGCTTTCTAAAAATTCATTCGCCTCTAACTGAATTTTTAGAGAGCATGATATGACTTCACGAATTATGGCCTCATAGAGAAACGACATAAATACAATGGGCTATACATGCTATTATTATTTAGCGTTAGAAAAAAGGCGGTAGAAATTCTTATCGGTTTGTTCACTTAGTTGATCGATAGACACACCTTTTAGCAAGGCTAACTGTTGCGCAACGTTAACAATTCTATCAGGGCTATTACGCTTCTCTTGAAAGCCATGTAGAGGCATATCGGGAGAGTCAGTTTCGAGCAATAAATAGTCGAGTGGGATCTCTTGGATAGTTTGACGCGTTTTTACCGCGCGTTCATAAGTTATGGTACCGCCGACTCCCAATAAAAAGCCCAAATCGATGTAAGACATTGCCTCCTGCTTGCTACCCGAAAATGCGTGGATCACCCCGCCTTGTTTAAATTTAAGCGCTTTAAGCATTCGGATAATTTGATTATGAGATTGCCTATGATGGATGATGATTGGCAGCGCATGTAATTGAGCTAATCTCAGTTGTTCCACAAAAAAAGCCTGTTGAACATCGATATTTGCACCAGTAGCCTGTTTAGCAATAAAGCCATCAATCCCAATTTCGCCGACGGCAACTACCTGTTCCTTATATCGAGACAGTAATGCATCCAGATGCTCCAATGATGTTAGTTCAACACCCTCTAGGAAATAGGGGTGGATACCCAATGCGAGTACTAACGCATCGTGTCGTTTACAAAGGTTAATTTGCTTACCCCAATGACTGGGAGATACGCCAGGGATCAGTATTTTGTGAATGTCTTTATTAAGGCAAGCTTCGATAACCTGCTCTCGGTCGCGGTCAAAATCATCAAAATCGAGATGACAATGACTGTCTATCAAGGCATTAACCTTTGTATTTTCCAAGCACCGTCTTCTAGAAGGCTATACTGGAATCTATCATGTAATCGATGTTCACCACCCTGCCAAAACTCAATTTCATGAGGTATAACACGAAAGCCACCCCACAATTTTGGTATAGGTACTTCGCCCTGCTTAAATTTTTCTTTTGCTTCTAGAAACTTACTAAGTAGCATTTGTCGTGTAGAAATTGGACGACTCTGTTCAGAAATGAGAGCCGCTATCTGGCTGTCTTTAGGGCGGGATGTAAAATAATTAGCGACTTCAGAGAAAGAAATCTGTGAGGCAGTACCACACACTTTGACTTGCCTCTCCATCGAATGCCAAGGGAAATGCAAAGATACTTTATTGTTATCGCTGATATCAGACGCTTTTCGGCTACCAAGGTTGGTAAAGAAAACAAAGCCTTCTTGATCGACGTTTTTAAGCAATACAATACGCTGAGAAGGCTGCCCACTGCTATCAACAGTTGCTACTGTCATTGCAGTTGGATCAGACAATTTGGCTTCAGCAGCTTGTTCTAGCCACTGTTCAAATTGCGCAATAGGATCATCATTGAGCTGTTCTAAATCCAACTCACCTAATGTGTACTCTCGTCGAACATCAGATACGTCAGTCACTATTTATAACTCCTTATCTATGTACCCTAGGCTATGCAGTGCTCGCTCATCGTCAGCCCACCCACTCTTTACTTTAACCCAAAGTTCAAGAAACACTTTATTATCAAACAGCTTTTCCATGTCTTTTCTAGCATCGCTACCGATAGTTTTCAATCGAGAGCCTTTGCTGCCAATGACCATACGCTTTTGAGTTTCTCGTTCTACCAAAATTAATCCATTAATCTGATAAACGCCGTTGTCACTCATCGTGAATTGTTCAATCTCAACCGTAACAGAATACGGTAATTCATCTCCCGTAAATCGCATCAGCTTTTCACGGATGATTTCAGCCGCCATAAATCGAGATGAACGATCTGTTATATAATCTTCGGGAAAGTAAAACTCGCACAAAGGCAATTTCTGTTGAACTTTTCCTCGCAAAACATTTACGTTTGTACCTTGTTTAGCTGAAATCGGCATGATTTCGTCAAACTCATGCTTTTTAGCCAACCACGCTAAATGTGGCAGTAAATCATCTTTGTCGGGCACATTATCCGACTTATTTACCAGCAACCAACAAGGTAATCGACTTGCTTTCACATTACGTAAGACTAAATCATCATCTTCCGTCCAGTGAGTGCCCTCAACCAGAAACAAAACCAATTCGACATCACCCAACGAGCTTTTAGCAGCACGATTCATTAGTCTATTGATGGCGCGTTTTTCATCCATATGCAAACCAGGCGTATCGACATAAATGGCTTGATACTGATCTTCAGTATCTATGCCTAAAATCCTGTGTCGTGTTGTCTGAGGTTTTCGTGATGTAATGCTAACTTTCTGCCCGAGCAATTCATTCAGCAAGGTAGATTTACCAACATTAGGGCGACCAACTATAGCAATCATGCCACAATGTTGTTCATCTGGTACGGTTCGATTGTCTGACAATTCATTCATGAGATGAGTTTCTCTAAAGCGATACGAGCCGCTTGCTGTTCCGCCTTTCGTCGGCTTTTTCCTTTGCCAACGACTACATCGGTTAACGTAGATACTTCACATTCAACGACAAAATCTTGGTCATGCGACTTACCGGTAATGTGTGTCACGGTATAATTAGGGAGTGGTAACTTTAGGCCTTGCAAGTATTCTTGTAGCCTTGTCTTGTCATCTTTAGGATGCTCATTCGGGTCCAATTTTTTAATACGTTCATCAAACCAGCGCAAAATAAGCGGCTCAACAACATCAATACCCGATTCTAAATAAATAGCACCAATAATAGCTTCTACAGCATCAGCTAAAATAGAGCTGCGTTTAAATCCACCACTCTTAAGTTCACCACTGCCTAATATTAAGTAATCACCCAAATCAAACTCACGGGCAAGGTCAGCCAGAGTATCACCTTTAACAATACTAGAACGTAGACGTGTCAGGTTACCTTCAGGCACATTCGGGAACGACGTAAACAATTTGTTGGCTATGACCATACCTAAGACGGCATCACCGAGAAACTCGAGCCGCTCGTTATGTTTGCCGCTTGCACTTCGATGCGTCAGCGCCATAATCAAGTTATTCTGGTGCTTAAATTGATACCCTAGAGTTTTGCCCAAACGCACATAGCGCCTAGTATCATCCATATTAATGAATACCACCTATACGATTAAAGCGAACCCCTGTCGGGATCCAAGATGGTAACCAGCTTGTAGAAGGTCTGTCACGCTCGAAGCTAATCCATATAGCAACAGCTTTACCTACTAGATTTTCTTCAGGAACAAAACCCCAAAAACGGCTATCGCCACTGTTATCTCGATTGTCACCAATCATAAAGTAGTGACCTTCCGGTACGATCCATTCGCCAATTCTTGTACCTGGCTGACGATAGTAACTGCTTGTGCTATCAGGGCGTAAAGGGTTGCGTAAAATATCATGTGTCACATCACCGAGTTCTTCTGTATAACGGTCTAACTTATTAAATGGATGGCCGCCAAAGACGAACTCATCACTATTTAATAGTTCCAAAGGCATTGTTCTTTCTGGTTCACAAGTTTCTTGCTGAGTGGTGTCACACGCTGGTTTTATCGTGAACTGTTTATTTCTGTATATAACAGTGTCACCGGGCATGCCAATCAAACGTTTGATAAAATCCTGACTAGGATTAGGTGGATATTTAAAAACAACTATATCGCCACGTTCCGGGCTTCCCGTATCCAGAAACTTCTTACGAGCAACGGGATCACGTAAACCATAGCTGAACTTTTCAACTAATATAAAGTCACCAACCAATAAGGTCGGTTTCATAGAGCCTGACGGTATTTGAAACGGCTCATAAAGAAAGGAGCGTAATATCAATACAAAGGCAATGACAGGGAATATCTGCTGTGCATTGTCTACAAGAACAGGTAATGGTGCTATCTTACTCAGGGTTTCTGGATCAATATCACCGTTTGTACTCGATTGAGCCAACGCGATTTTTTCTCGACGTTTGGGCGCCCAAAGCATCGCATCAGCTAGCCAGATTAAGCCTGTTGCGACCGTAAGTGCTGTTAAAATGATTGAAAAGTAATTTGCCATTTATTTTCCTACTTTCAGGACTGCTAAGAAGGCGTCTTGTGGCAATTCAACATTCCCTACGCTCTTCATACGTTTTTTACCTTCTTTTTGCTTCTGCAAAAGTTTCTTCTTACGACTGACATCACCACCGTAACATTTCGCGATAACGTTTTTACGCAACTGTTTAATCGTACTACGCGCGATAATATGATTACCAATCGCTGCTTGGATAGCGATATCAAACATTTGTCTTGGTATAAGTTCACGTAATTTGTCAACCAAATCACGGCCCCGATACTGGGCATTCTCTTTATGCGTAATCACTGCCAGCGCATCAACACGCTCAGTATTAACCAAGATATCTAAGCGAACCATATCGGCAACTTGGAAATGTTTGAAATTATAATCCAGTGAAGCAAAACCACGACTGGTAGATTTCAATCTGTCAAAGAAATCCATAACAACTTCAGCCATAGGTAAATCATAAGTAACGGCGACTTGTTTACCATGGTATGTCATATTTGTTTGCACACCGCGTTTATCAATACACAATGTAATGACATTACCCAAAAACTCTTGAGGGACTAGTATATGCGCCTCAACAATGGGTTCTCTAATTTCTTCAATTTTATTAACCGGAGGTAAGTTCGACGGATTATCGACAGTCAGTACGTCACCATCAGTTGTTTTAACTTGGTAAACTACCGTTGGCGCTGTGGTAATTAAATCAAGATCATACTCACGTTCTAAACGTTCTTGTATGATTTCCATATGCAACATACCCAGGAATCCAATACGGAACCCGAAACCTAGAGCACTGGAGCTTTCAGGCTCAAAGAACAAAGATGCATCATTTAAGCTTAGTTTGGCTAATGCATCACGGAAGTCTTCATAATCGTCAGAGCTGATAGGGAAGAGGCCAGCATAAACTTGCGGCTTCACCTTCTTGAATCCTGGCAATACTTCTGTCGCTGAATTTTTAGACAACGTTATGGTGTCACCAACAGGTGCACCTTGAATATCTTTAATGCCGGCAATGATAAAGCCAACTTCACCAGATTTAAGCACGTCAACTTTTGTCGCTTTCGGTGTAAAGATACCAACTTGATCAACTTGGTGTACTTGACCATTAGACATCATTTTAATCTTGTCGCCAGCTCTCAACTGACCGTCTTTCACACGAACCAAGGATATAACACCTTGATAATTGTCGAACCAAGAGTCAACAATCAACGCTTTCAATGGTGCATCAATCTCGCCTTCAGGTGGTGGGATTTGATTAACAATGACTTCCAAGACCTCTTGAATACCAACACCGGTCTTCGCAGAGCAGCGCACCGCATCAACAGCGTCAATGCCAACTATATCTTCGATTTCCTCTGCAACACGATCTGGTTCGGCTTGAGGCAAATCAATTTTATTCAGGATAGGAACAACTTCCAGATCCATCTCGATAGCGGTGTAGCAGTTCGCTAAAGTTTGCGCTTCAACCCCCTGCCCGGCATCAACGACCAGCAGTGCTCCTTCGCAGGCAGCCAAGGAGCGTGATACTTCATAGCTAAAATCTACATGTCCCGGCGTATCAATAAAATTCAATTGATA
The DNA here is from genome assembly GCA_964625615.1 of uncultured Pseudoalteromonadaceae bacterium. GTDB lineage: Bacteria > Pseudomonadota > Gammaproteobacteria > Enterobacterales > Alteromonadaceae > M269. The sequence continues at coordinate 65,737 of CAZVDU010000004.1, forward strand.
AGTTTCACCATCATTCGCCGTATAGTTGAGCGTGACACTCTGTGCTTTAATCGTGATACCACGCTCTCTTTCGAGATCCATTGAATCTAAAACTTGAGCAGCCATCTCTCGTTCTGTAAGCCCGCCACAATCTTGAATGAGACGATCTGACAGAGTTGATTTACCATGGTCAATATGGGCAATAATTGAAAAGTTACGTATGTGCTTATGCTGCATAGTTCGTTCTGATATCTACTTCTAGTTGCGCAAAGTGACTTAAACACTGACTTTGCTTTAGGGTTTGCCGAATAAAAATCACCCAAAAGTGAGCCGCAAATCCTAACATCAATATAGTGGGCCGGGATTTTAACGCTTTACTGACTAATTTGCGATCTGCTTATCATAATCATTTGTATGAACTTATGAATCTTAAGTTAGAAGTACTTAAGGTTTTGGTTTTATAAAGAGAATTAGACCAGTTTCACCGGAATATCAGGTTGCTGTATAGGTAACAGTGAAAGCAGCTGTGGTTGATAAGATTCGCTTTTTTTACCTTTCAACCAACGGTTAATAATATAAAAACTGCCTATCAAAGCACCTAGTGATGAAATAATACTCAAAGCTTCATTATCCAAACTTAATTGAAAAGAAACGAACTCGGTAATCGCGCCAACAATTATCATGACAAACAGAGGGAAAAGATAAAAGAGCGCTGATACACCAACAAGAGTTTGTTCTGGTAACCCTAATTTAGCTTGTTGACCAACAACAGCTTGCTCTCGACAGGCTAACTTTAACATTTGAGATTTGCTTGCAACCGTTTTGGCAATCATACCTGTGCCGCAACTTGTATTTTGCTCACAGCCGCTACAAGTTGTTTTTATTTGAGTTTCTACCCAGATATGATCAGCAGAGACTGCTGTCACAACACCTAATTCTTCAATCAACTGGAAACCTTATTGAGGAATAACACCAATAGAAGACGCAATAGCGCCTGCTGTTTTCGTTGGAAGTTTACCAATAATGGTTACTGCAAGCGAATCTCTTTGCATCGTCACAAGGGTATTAGATTGATGTTTGAGTGCTGTCTGCTGAGACAGACCGTTCGATAACTGTTGCAAGTAAACAGAAATATCAACCATGCCATCACTCAACATCATATATTCAACGACCCCATCATTAGCCGACAATCGACGTATATCTTTCTTAATCACTTTCATACCCGAGGGTAACCAATTAATCTGCCACCCTAATGTCGTATCAATTTCGGTGCTTGGTTCAACAACTCTAGGTAACTCAGAAAGTTCAATGCGTGAAAAGTAAGTGTCTGGTTGTTCTGTAATATCTAGAGAGGTAACTTGTATCTGTTCTACAACTTGACCATTAAGGTCAACCGTATCCAATCGCAGCATTAAACCACTGGCTTGATCGAGCCATAGATTATAAGCATACAAATTCTTATCATGACTCACCATCCTGATCTGCTGCGCAGCTCGACCAGAAACACGAGAACGCCCGACTAGCACGAAATTGTAGGTATCAACCAAGCTTTCATAATGTTTAATAAGTTGATAAGGGATAGGCCCATTAATTGTTGAAGATTGTAAGGTGAAAGGCGGTGTGTATGGCTCAAAATAGCTAATGTTTGGGCCAACTCTAACAACTTCTCGCCCCGGTCCGTTTAACATATTCAGATGCTCAAACTCAACGCCATCTACAAGGGCATGCCGCCAAATATAGGGTTCAACGTCTGTATTAGGTTTTAGCAGGACGAATGATGCAGTAAAGTTAGATTCTGAGGTGGCTTGAGCTAGCTTTTTTAACCAAGCTTGTGGATTATTAAAGGAATTGGCTGACACCGATTGACATAAAATAAGCGTCAGCAATAAAAGGCTTTTTTTCAAATAAAAAAGTATTCGGCTATTTTTGTTCCGTTGTTTCTTCATCAACTACTTCTGATTTATCTTGTTGCCCTATTGACTCAGAGCGTAAAACTTGAGGCTTCAATCGCATTTGATTTTGATGATCTCTCAACAAAGCATTAATACGGCGGCGCTGTTCTTGAGCATCTGAACGTTGGTTTTGAATGGGACGTGTTTGTTCCAAACTAACACCTGAAGCGACACCTAGTGTTCCTAAACCACCTCGTTCACTGGTCGTTACATAAGGTTCATTAGGTAAAGGCTGATTATATTGTTGAACACCAATGATAACGGCTACAGCTACTGATGCTGCAATCGCAAACTGCCCACTTTGTTGTACCAAAGGAACAACACTACCAACCAAAGGTATTGACTTCCAACGACTTGGTTTAGGGGCAAGTATTGCAGGTTCGTCTGCAATAGCTTTGGCAACTCGTTCACTGATATCAAAATTGATAATGTCTGGAACATCTTTGCGCATTATATCGCGTGTTAGGTGATAGGTTTGCCACTTTTGTGACAGTTCAGCATCGGTAGATAACTCATTAATCAACTGCTCATCTTGAGACTCACCATCAATAAATGAAGACAACTTTTCGATTTTCGATTGCGTCATAAAACGTTGTTCCTAACCATCACTTTAAATTTAAACTTTATGCCTGAAGCAGAGGCTGAATAACTTTATCTATAGATTCACGAGCTCTAAAAATTCGTGACCTAACTGTACCTACTGGGCAGTCCATAACTTTAGCAATTTCTTCATAACTTAAACCTTCCAGTTCTCTTAAGGTAATTGCCATTCTTAAATCTTCGGGTAACTTATCCATAGCCCCATATAACAACTTTTCCATTTGGCCAGACATCAGGCTCCGCTCCGGAGAATTATTCTCTTTCAACGCATCACTGCCATCATAATAATCTGCTTCGGCAACATCAACATCATTAGCCGGTGGCTTCCGTCCTTGCGCCACAATATAATTCTTTGCACTATTGACCGCTATACGGTAAAGCCAAGTATAAAACGCACTCTCACCGCGAAAATTGGGTAGGGCTCTGTAAGCCTTAATAAAAGCCTCTTGAGAGACATCCGCAATATCACCAGTATTTTTAACATAACGCGACACTAAATGCGCTACTTTATGTTGGTATTTAACCACTAAAAGGTTAAATGCGTTTTTATCTCCTCGCTGTACCTTTTCAACTATTTGTTGATCAGTTAACTGCTCGCTCATTCGAGCCAATTCCTCATTCTAAACTTCTTTCAAATGGCGCTTATGGCTCTCACACGCAATACATAGACTGCCGTGTTTTCAAAAAGTTCTTATTTTTTTTAATTTATTTATAATTCCTATTCTATCGCCTATTTATTACTATGTATAAACTTGATTTTAAAAAGTAAAAAATGAATGAACAATGCACTACAACACCAATGCGACCTTTTAATTGTTGGCAGTGGTGCTGCGGGATTGAGCCTAGCCCTAAAGATAGCTACTCACTGTAATGTTATCGTACTCAGTAAAAGTACCCTATCCGAAGGCTCAACACGTTACGCACAAGGTGGTATTGCTGCTGTATTTGATGAAACAGATTCTATTTCTGAGCACGTTCAAGATACGCTAAGAGCTGGTGACGGGCTCTGTGACGAAAAAGTCGCGTACTATACAGCCAAACAAGCCAAACCTTGTATGGAGTGGCTTATCCAGCAAGGTATGCCATTTGATCAGGAGAAAGGTGAAGATGGCAGGCTCCATTATCACCTAACTAAAGAGGGTGGTCACAGTCATCGACGGATTTTACATGCAGCTGATGCTACTGGTGAAGCAGTGCAAATTACCCTCACAGAAGCCGTACAACGTCATCCGAATATTCATTTGTTTGAACGCTACAACGCACTTGATCTGATTAAAAGCACGGACAACCCCAATCATGTCATCGGAGCTTATGTCTGGAATCGTACAAAAGAATCCGTTGAAGTTATTCGTAGTCGATTTACTACTCTAGCGACAGGCGGTGCCAGTAAAGTCTATCAGTACACATCCAACCCTGATGTCTCGAGTGGAGATGGTATTGCTATGGCGTGGCGCTCTGGATGCCGAGTAGCTAATATGGAGTTCAATCAGTTTCACCCGACTTGCTTATATCACCCTGAAGCAAGGAACTTTCTGATATCAGAAGCATTGAGAGGAGAAGGCGCCTACCTCATTGATGCCGAAGGCCATCGCTTTATGCATAAATTTGATGAAAGAGGCGAGCTTGCTTCACGCGATATTGTCGCTAGAGCCATAGATTTCGAAATGAAGCGTTTGGGCGCTGATTGTATGTACCTGGACATCAGTCACAAGCCTGCTGACTTTATTGTTAAACATTTTCCAACTATCTATCGGAAATGCCGCTCCCTAGGCATTGATATTACTCGACAGCCTATTCCCGTTGTACCAGCTGCGCATTACAGTTGTGGTGGAATCATAACCGATTTGAATGGGAAGACCGATCTGGATAATCTCTATGCCATTGGGGAGGTTGCTTATACGGGTTTGCACGGTGCTAATCGTATGGCAAGCAATTCGCTCCTTGAGTGCATTGTCTTTGCTCATGGCTGTGCACAACATATTTCACAGCGCCTGTCAGAACCGACCATCACTGAATCAATAAAAAACTGGGATGAAAGCTTGGTGATTGACTCTGATGAAGCTGTTGTTATCCAGCATAATTGGCATGAACTACGTCTATTTATGTGGGATTACGTCGGCATTGTAAGGACCAACAAACGCCTTGAAAGAGCACTCAGGCGCATCGATTTGCTAAAACAAGAGATCCAGGAATATTATTCAGCGTTTAAAGTAAGCAATCATCAATTGGAGCTTAGGAACCTCGTTACAGTTGCTGAATTAATCGTTAAATGTGCGATGAAGCGTAAAGAAAGTAGAGGGTTACATTACAATCTCGACTATCCTGAGCAACAAAGTAATTCACAACCAACGATTTTAAATCCGAACGATGAAGCATAATTTAGAGCTGTTGTTCGGCAGCTAACAACAGCCTCTAAAGCGCCTTCCAGTTTCCGCTTAAATGCTGCTGCGTTAATGATTTAGAATAAAGTGTAAATCGACCATCACTCTCATCTGACTGATTAGAAAATATAACCTGAGTGGGTAATAGCACAGGCCTTTTAAATTTCACTTTAGCTTCATAGGCTTCAGGAAGATGACTTGACAATGCAGACATGACTCTAGCCTTACTCCACATGCCATGAATAATATGTCGCTGAAAACCCAATAGCTTAGCCGTTAAGGCATAAAGATGAATGGGATTAAAATCACCAGAAACTTTTGCATAACTGCGCCCCAAACTTGTAGGCAGTAACCACTCCTCAACAACGCCTTTCGGTGAAAATGCTTTGGGTGGTTGCGACGGTTTATCATTGGTTACCGTGCTACTTTGTCTCACCAAGCTTGTACTGGTTGAATGCCATACCAATTCTTGCCCCACAAAAGCCTCAGAGTTCATCTTAAATTGCCAACCACGCCTATGCGCAACTAAATCAGATAGGTAGCAGGTCAAATTCAGCTTCTCATTAGCACCTACAGGCCTGCATTGCTGTACAGTATTTTCTATATGAACTAACCCCATCAACGCAAATGGAAAGGCTTCTTCCAATACCAAAGACATTTGCAAGGGGAAAGCCAACAAATGAATGAAGGTTGGCGGCAAGTATTGGCTATCTTGCCATTCGGTCAGTTGATTAAACTGTGCTAATTTCTGTTCCGGTACCACCATACCTCTGCATTGCATGACCGTTTCAGGCAGCGTTGGCGCCGAAGTAGGTGTTGCACGCTTTAAACCAGCTCTTCCCAATAACGCCAATGTATTAGGTAAATTTCTTGGTTCAATCGATATTGTTTGTCTATCCATAATGTATTTTTTCTTCGATTGTCATGGCTTGATTGCCAATAATAATGCGGCTTAAGCGTCTAAAGTCAGCTTTACT
>CAZVDU010000005.1:0-66253 GCA_964625615.1 uncultured Pseudoalteromonadaceae bacterium
ATACTGGCCTCTCAACCATAACTTCTACACTCTCAGTTCTGTTAGTCGGCGTTTTCTGCATAAGAAAGAACCTATGCTAAAAACTAGCTTAAACAACAACTTGGCATTTTTAACCGAATAATTATCAGGTTAAAAAAGCTGGGGCATAGGCGCCCCAGCCAACTTGCTCAAGTTAGGAGTACGAGCAAATAAGGTTTCTGTCCGACTGGCAGAGTTGAAGAATGAATACTGGCCTCTCAACCATAACTTCTACACTCTCGGTTCTGTTAGTCGGCGTTTTCACAGGTAGCCTCTCATTTCTACCAAATCATAATATATAAACGTATTATCCCAATAGGCTCAGTGCAGCTTGTGGCCTTTGGTTAGCCTGGGACAATATTGTTGTACTCGCTTGCTGAATAATCTGATTACGCGTTAGCTCTGCTGTTTCAACAGAAAAATCTGTATCCCTTATTCTAGACCGAGCTCCAGACACATTTTCAGAAATATTACTTAGATTTCTAATAGTAGATTGAAATCTATTTTGCGTGGCGCCAATTTCAGCACGCTGGTTACCAATGGCAGAAATTGCCGCATCTATAGAGGCAATGGCGGCAGAAGATTGCCCCACCGTAACTACTGATACAAGTTGTCCATTAAATAGACCACTAGTGCCAAACCCACCAGTTCTAGACAAATTGACGCTAATCGTTTGCCCCGCATTTGCTCCAACCAAGAACTGTGCTGAAAAGCTACCATCAAGCAAACTTAATCCACCGAACTCAGTTGTGTCAGCAATTCGATTTATTTCTGCTTGCAGCGCACTCACTTCAAGGTTCAATGCTGCCCGATCAGCAGAGGTATTGATGCCATTCTGTGATTGGATGGCGAGTACCCTTATACGTTGCAGCGCAGTGGTTGTTTCGACTAATGCACCCTCTGCGGTCTGTGCTAACGATATACCGTCATTTGCATTTCTAACAGCTTGATCTAATCCCTCAATTTGAGAAGTTAATCTGTCTGATATTTGCAACCCAGCAGCATCATCCGCTGCTTTATTGATTCTGAACCCCGAAGACAGTCGTTCAAAAGAAACATCAAGCGCAAGACTCGAATTAAATAACTGTCGAGATGCATTTAATGACGATACATTCGTGTTAACAAATAAAGCCATAATTTTAACCTCACCTACTAAAATTGGCACACAATGTGCTAATATTTATTGCCTGTCATTTATATGACAAGTGATTTTGCTAAACTATTGTTGCGCAAAACAAAAAAAAGAGTGAGCATTAGCTCCAAGTCGATGATCAGGGTTGATGGCCTAACCTCAATACCTCAATACCTCCTGGCGTCACTCTGTGATTCGACTTATCCAGAAAAGGCGAAAGTATTTTTTGGACGAATGCAAACGCCCGCTCGACACTTTTGTCTTGTCATCAATTGTTTATAAAAAATCTATCTATCTTTGGTCGGTTGCAGCTTGTCCCCACAAATATGCATACCGGCCTTTTTCTTTTTACCCGAAGGTAAATTGTCTATCTTTATTCGTTGCAGCTTGTCCCCGTATTACAATTGCATCGAGTTGATATCGTTTTCATCATTAACCACCTAGAAGCGACAACGCTGCCTGAGGCTGCTGGTTAGCTTGCCCAAGGACAGTAATACCCGCCTGTTGAACAATCTGATTACGTGTCAATTCAGCTGTCTCGATAGCAAAGTCTGTATCACGAATTCGCGAACGTGCACCTGAAACATTCTCTGAAATATTGCTGAGATTTCGAATAGTCGATTGGAACCGGTTCTGTATTGCACCTAGCGCTGCACGTGTACCACCTATTGTAGATATAGCAGTATCGATAGCCGTTAACGCAGCTGAAGCTGTACCTTCAGTCAGAACTGAAAGTAAATTGTTTGGTTCGTTCGGAAACAACCCAACCGTACCAAAACCACCTGTCCGAGAAACATTAACACTGATCGTTTGACCGGCGTTTGCTCCAACAAGGAACACGGCGGAGTATGTACCATCTAGCAAGTCTACACCTGCAAATTGGGTCGTTGCAGCAATTCGATTGATCTCTTCCTGCAATGCACTCACTTCAAGCTGCAAGGCAGCCCTATCTGCAGAGGAATTAATACCGTTTTGTGATTGAACAGCCAAAACTCGAATACGCTGTAATGCCGTAGTGGTTTCTTGCAACGCACCTTCGATCGTCTGCGCTACTGAAATACCATCATTCGCATTTCTGACAGCCTGATCTAGGCCTTGGATCTGAGAAGTTAATCGATCTGATATCTGCAAGCCTGCAGCATCATCTCTAGCACTATTAATACGGAAACCAGACGACAATCGCTGGAACGAAACATCCAGCGCTTCACTGGAGTTGAATAAATTACGTGACGCATTCAACGACGACACGTTAGTGTTGACGAATAAACCCATTTTTTTCTCCTAACTTGATATTTATTCCAATCGATCTTTTATTATTATTAGGTGATCGTATTGGTGATCAGCATTGCGATTATTATTATTAGGTGCAACGTCTCATCGTTTGGGCCTGGTTTATTTTTATTTTTACTCAGTGCCTATGTGAAATGTATCGTTCAAGTTAGTGTTTTACTTTAGAAATAAAATGAATTAAATTTTTTACCCTTAAAAATCATATAGTTAAAAAACAAAAAGCTGAGACAAACTCAGCTTTTTATTAATAAGCAGAGAGCGTAGTAAACGCTGACCTGCATGACTCACTTGACCTTCTACCTTACCTCCTGGCGTCATGATCCAAACAGATCAGGTCTAAAAGTGATTATTATCCTAGAAGCGATAAAGCCGCTTGTGGCGCCTGGTTAGCCTGACCTAAGATAGATAGACTCGCCTGCTGGACAATCTGGTTACGCGTTAACTCTGCCGTTTCAACAGCGAAATCTGTATCACGAATCTGAGAACGTGCACCCGATACGTTTTCTGAGATATTACTCAAATTACGAATAGTAGACTGGAATCTATTTTGAAGTGCACCTAAGTCTGCTCGTGTGGAACCGATAGTCGATATTGCAGTATCGATAGACGCTAAGGCCGCTGAAGCACCTGCCACGTCCGCTACAGTTAATGTACCGATAGATAAACCAGAAGCACCAAAACCGCCAGAACGAGACAAATTAACACTGATATTCTGACCTGAGTTTGCACCTACCAAGAAAGTCGCAGAAAAACCGCCTCCCAGCAAGTTAACGCCTCCGAATTCAGTCGTTGATGCAACACGAGAAATTTCTGCTTGTAACTGCGTTACTTCAGCTTGCAAAGCAGTTCTGTCAGCAGACGAGTTGATACCATATTCTGATTGAACAGCTAAAACACGAATTCGTTGCAGTGAGTTAGTAACTTCACCTAGCGCGCCTTCAGCGGTTTGAACCAAGGAAATAGCATCATTGGCGTTACGGACGGCCTGATCTAAACCTTGAATTTGTGATGTTAAACGGTCAGAAATTTGTAAACCAGCAGCATCATCCGCAGCACGGTTGATACGGAAACCAGAAGACAAACGCTCAAAAGACGTACCGAGCGCTTCGCTCGAATCGAACAGCTGACGCTGCGCATTTAATGAAGATACATTAGTATTGACAAATAAAGACATTAGGTCTCTCCTACACTCTCAGTCCAGCGTCGGCTGGCACTTGATCTCACGATCAAAAGTTAAATAAACTTTAAGATACAGCGATTTAGTGTTCGTAAATTGCTGTAACTGGCTCTCTCAGTAACGTTATCGACGATGGTTTTAGATTCTGTAGGATTTATTTGCCATTTTTTTTGATAAAGCGGCAAGTTGTTGCCGCAATTAGGTTTTTACCGATCAAAAAATAGACTTTGGGGAGATCAAAATGCCTTTAATTTACACAAGATAGGATCGCACGTTAATTAATAAGAGGATCAAATACATCTACCCTTCATTGTCAGATTATTTAGATAGCTCGGTATTACCGCTCTTCGAGGTAGATTTTTGTTCCTATACTAATATCATCAGCTTTGAGGTCAGGATTCCACGTTTGAAGCTGCGCGAGTGACACGTTATAGATTCTTGTGACACGATACAAAGTTTCACCTTTCATCAAAGTATGAAATTTGAACCCCTTGTCTACAGTTGGAGGTGTTGACACTGCCACTTCTTTCTTTTCTTCTTGAACGACTGGCGTAGTTACCTTTTTCTCTAGCACTAGCTGTTGCTTAGCAATTTCTTCGGCTGCAGTCTCAGCGTTTTGCTGACTTACATAATCATGATTGGGGAAAAGTGTCGCTAACATGTTACTCGCTTGCTCAGCTTTGTCATCTATTGCTAATGCTTCGTAAGTCTTTATCTGTAACAGCAAACTCTCGGCGGTGACCTGTACTTTGGTATCATCGAAGCGCGTTAAATAGTCCAAAGCTGATTGAGAGTCGCCATTATTCAAGGCTAACTCCGCTAGTTTCAACAACGCTTTATCATTGTCTCCTGATTGATAATTAAGGCTTTGCTTATAAGCACCTTCAGCTTCTGTCCAGTATTCTTGTTGATAATAACAATCGGCCAATTCGAGCAACAAGCTCTTCTTAATGCGTTCACCTGCAACAGAGACAACCGACGTATAGTGACTAGTCGCCGAATCATACTCTCCTTTACGACACAAGTAGGTAACGAAATCTTGAGGAATTAAGCTCGGTGGCGAAAATCGCTTTGCTTGAAAAAAAGCAGCTTCTGCTTTCTCGTAATCCCCTAGCTGCTGATAGTAAAGCGCAAAGCCTAAATAAACTGCACCAGAACTAGGGTTTTCTGTCAGTGCTTTTTGTAAATTAGGTTCTGCTTTTGCGGAATTACCTAGTTGTAAATAAGCTAATGCAATCGACAAAGACGATGTCGCATTGCGAACGAGCTGCGTGTCTTTAGAAGCATTATCAGGCTTAGATGAACAACCAGCCATCATGAGTATCAATACTAATGGTAAAATACTTTTCACAATATCAACCTTCCAAACATTCTTCTTCTTTTGATAAACACTAACCTTCGAATAATCACTGGTCAATCTAATCATTATAAAATAACTGTAATAACATTAATATAAACAATAAGATAATAAGCACGAATAGGATTAGGTAGGATTTCGCTTGATTATTAACTCTGTAAAACCTTTATGGCATTCTGCTAAACATAACGCCTTTACTGATTTATGCTACTTTAAGCAGAAACTTCTCTGTTGTTTTCGTGAAGCAAGAGATCATATTAGTGGAGATGGAACCGTTCGCGTCTTAACAATAGATGAGCAACATAAACCTATTCACAAAGTGTCATTAAAGGTAAGCGGAGCAGACTTGCGTGATCCAAAATTGTCGATAACACACGATGGAAAGCTATTATTACTCGCCCACGCAAGGTTCAATGATAGAAATAATCAAACAAAGATAACTAAACCTTACTGTTGGTTCTCTATTGATGGGAACAGTTGGTCCTCTCCCAAAGCACTATCAATCCAAAATGAGTGGTTATGGCGATTATCTTTTCATCAGGATTTTGCCTTGGGTTTCACTTACAATCGAGGATTAGAGAGGCTTAATCTCTACAAAGGCGACCCGTTAAGATCATTCCATTGCATCAAGAAGGATGCATTATCAAAACAATACCATGGCTTAGGCTATCCGAATGAGAGCGACATCATTTTCACCAGTGATAATACGGCATATGCTTTAGTCCGCAGAGACGCAGATACAGGAAGTGCACAATTAGGCCATGCAAAGCCGCCCTACACTCAGTGGAAATGGGCAGATCTAAAACACTACATCGGTGGCCCAGCCCTTATCAAATTGAATGACGAACATGCTATCGCTAGCGGCAGGCTATGGACAACTTCAGGTCCGAAAATGGCTATATACACGTTAAACCTAAAACAAGCAGCATTGAAACCTGTTCTGATTTTACCGTCAGAGGGAGACAGTAGTTATCCAGGATTAGTACTACAGGAAAACAACCTACTCGTTAGCTATTACTCAAGTCATATTGACAATAAGTCATCAGTTTATCTGGCTGAGGTTGATATCTCTAACCATTTAGCGACCATAGGCCTTTGATACGATATAAGTGCTAAATGAAGTCGAACAAACTTAATTGCGTAACACTTGCAAAGGTTGCTTGCGACGCTTCAAGCGCATTTTGCTGTTGCGAAAGTTCAGAGATAGCTTCCGCCAAATCAACATCTTGAATACTCGAACGTGCTTCGACAGTAGAAACTTCAAAATCCAGATTTGCTGACAATATAGAGTCAGCAACATTCAACCTGCCACCAATTGAGGAAGTAGCATTCGCAAGCGCTTCACGACCGTTGTCTATGCCGACAATCACATCACTGAGCGCTTCTTGATAGGCACCATCGCCAATATTAGGATCATTTAAAACGTTGATAAAGTCATTAATTGTTTGTGCTAAATTTCGTTTGACTGGTGGATCTAATGAGAAATCAACTGTATCACCTGCAACACCCGTGACATTGAACTCAATGCCATTAAACGTAAATGGTTGACCTGATGTAAAATCAACATTACCGAAGGATACACCGGTGCCTACATTAATGATGCTTACTTGATTTCCAGCACCATTGATAGTGGCTTGAAAATCGTTATTGGCTGGAGTAACTGCATCAAAGTTTGTTTCGAAGAAGCGATCATAGGCTGCTTGTTGTTGCACAGATAAACCTGCACTGGCTGCTGTCGTCGCATCTAATGTGGTATTAAAACGTGCGAAAGCATTCTCGAAAACATCTCTCCCTGAATCTCCAGATGGCAAACGAATACTGTCAGACAATTGAATTTCATTAACGGTATCATCACCTTGAAACTGGAATTCATTACCAACAGCACTCGGGTTAAAAATGAAAGCAGGCGATTGAGAGCTAGATCCTGCAAAGATAAATTCACCATCGGCATTTTGACTATTCGCTAAGTCAAAAATTTCATCGCGAATATTCTCCAATTCGATTCCAATAGCCGTCCTATCTTGCGCTTCTAAAATACCATTACCCGCTTGAATTGCTAGCTGCCTGGCCCGATTAACCGAATCATTAACATTTCTTAAGACGGCTTCTTCCTGCTCTAACGCATTCACAAATAGATTGTTATTGCGTTGGAACTGTCGCAGCTGATCGATTTCTTCAGTCAACCTAATAACTTGCGCTGCACCAACTGGATCATCTGAAGGTGTTAAAATAGCTCTGCCGGTTGCAACATTCTGTTGAACCTCAGACAATCGCTCTTGGCTAGACAAAATATTAGCAATACTTCTATCAAAGAGTTGATTCGTAGAAACACGTATAGTCATTAGCCAGTTGCTCCAAGAATCGTATCGAATATACTCTGCGCTGTAGTTAGGATTCGAGCTGATGCAGAATAGGCTTGCTGAAAGCGAATTAAATTTGCAGCTTCTTCATCCAAGCTAACAGACGAAATTGAGTCGAATCTGTCTCTGGACTGAGCTTGTAGTGCCGAAGCTGCCTGGAGCTGAATATCGGCCGATGATGTACTCTCACCAACATTACCAACAATAACCGAATACGCTTCGTTGAATGTAATTAAGTTTTGAGAGCCGCCAATATTATTGTTGAGTCTAAGCAGATCTTGGTTTTGCAAATCGGCTAAATTTAAACCATTCCTATTGTCATCAATACCATCCGTATTGAAATCGATGATAAATCTATCCCCGGCTCTAGGGTTACCTGTCAAGCTAAAGTCGAACCCTGGATAGTCATCAAGCGCAGCAAATGAAGCAGGAAAGGTGGCTTGCCCCAAAATATTAGTAAGGTCTGTAGCACCGGTCACACTCGCGATAACAGTGCCCGCACTGTCAAGTATGTCATAGGCATTTGCAGCAGTAAAAAGCACTTCTGCCGGTGCTCCAACACCGCCAGCACCTGCGGGAGATGCACCAGGTCCCTGAATTCCTCCAGCACCATCAAATGCAGAAGCCCCATTGTCAGCGAAAGTGTTATCTATTGTAGTATTAGTAACTACCGTGCTGATGATTGATGCATCACCAAAGTTATTGTTGTCACGCTGCACTCTAATAGGCGAAGCCAATGCGATATCTTCAGGGCGTGAAATAGCTAGTTCAATTTGTGATACTATATCTTTTGTCGGTTGAAACAAAAACCTATCACCAACGGCATAGCTTGAACCATTAGCAAACTCAAACTCTAAGCCATCGATAACCGGTACAAAAGTACCTGCTGCTGCATCTAGTCCTGTAAACGTATTAACAATAGCAGCACCATTAATGTCTGTCGCAGGTGTACCGTCAGGATTTAATGTTGCGACTTCTATATCGACTGTCGCAGGAGGGCCGGCCACTGTATTTGTAATTGTCACCTGATAATCCAAGCTCGATACATCACTAAATCCATCTGCTGCGAAACGTGCATTTATCGCTAACGTTGCTGAAGAATTGTCTTGGAAGTTTAACCCTTGGAATTCAGGTAAACGGAAAATATCACCACCTAATTGGCCATCAAAATCTAACCCTAATCGATTTGTGGCGTTAACTGCTCCAGCAAGTGAAACAGCGATTTGCCCTACATCTCGTTGTGCTTCAAAAAGTACGTCGTTTCTAAACTCAAGTAACCCACCAATCTCGCCACCCGTTGTACCTTCCCGAATGGGAATAGAAAAATCAACATCACTGGCTTGCAATGATAAAGAAGGGTTATCAATATCGGGATCACCGCTTAGTTGAAACAGGTTAAATGTCCCAGTTTGTAGCACAAGAGACTCTCCGGTACTCAAGCTAACAAAGGTTGTTCCATCACCTTCAATACGTGTTTCAATCGATACGAGTTCAGATAACTCCAAAATGGCTTGATCTCTCGCATTAAGCAGTGCCCCAGGAGCTCCCGTACCATCGATACCTGCTGTTGTTCGTATTTCCTGATTTAAGGTTGAAATCGATTGAATGATAGAATTGGCTTCGTCGACGACACTGGTAATTTGCGAATTGATGTCGGCTTCTCTATCACTCAAAAAACTTTCAATAGTTGATATTTGCCCTAATAAAGATTCAGACTGCCCGAGAACTAATTGGCGAGCAGCAATATTCGTTGGCTCATCCGCAGCGGTTTGTAGTGATTCAAAGAAACGACTCAATGAACCCGATATACTATTTGCTTCGCTAGCTAACACATCGTCAATAATGGATGAGCTTTCTGAAACAGCTTGAGACTCTGCCAAAAAACTGGTGTCTCTACGCAATTGGTCAAATGCAAATTGATCAAAGATTCTGGATGTAGTTCCACGGTCAACCACACCATCTATTTGTGTACCAAACTCTGTTCTTTCTCGAACAAAGCCTTCAGTATTTACATTGGCAATGTTATTACTGGTTGTATTCAGTAGTTGACTTTGCGCTCGTATACCAGCGCTTGCGATAGAAAATAAATCAGCGTTAACAACAGTCACAATTACTCTCCACCAGTTTCATGGGATTGATCACTGAAATTGCGAAGCGTTTTACTATTAAGAACATCAATGACCTTATTAGCGTATTCAGGATCTGTTGCATAACCCGCCGCTTGAAGACTGTCGAAATAAGCTTTGCTGTCACCTGACTTTTGTACCGCATCTGAATATCGAGGGCTTTGCTGCACAAAGTTCACGTAGTCTTTCAATGACGCATCGAAGGACTGATAAGCTCTAAACTGCGCTTGTTCTTTTTGAGGAACACCGTCATTAAACTCTAGTGTTTCAACGAGCGCCTTATCCCCTTGCCAACGACTATCGGCTTTTATGCCGAACAAGTTATGTGAATTTTGTCCTTGAGCAGAGTGTATAATTTGTTGCCCCCACCCCGTTTCTACGGCTGCCTGAGCCACTAAAGCAAGGGGATCTAAACCAATTTCAGCGGCTGCTTTTTCAGCACTAGGTAATAGTGCTGCGATGAATTCTTCTGGAGTTTCAAAAGCTGCAACCTTTTCCCCTTCTGCTGAATACTGATTTTGCACATTCTCTATATCTGCAGATCGCGCCCTGTTAATCGAAGATAGATTCCCATCACTTCTTACAGTGCTTGCAGGCTGGAACCCGTCAACATTCTGTCCAAGCTGTTTAACGATAATGTCTGCTAACCCAAGCGAACCCGTGGAAGATAAATTTACAGCAAGCTGCTGGTCATACATTTCCCGGTAAAACTTAACTTGCTTGGAATTGAAAGGGCTATCTTCATCAGAGAAAGCATCTTCTGCTTTTCGCATTGATTTGAGCATCATCTGCAAAAAAATAGATTCGAACTGTTGAGCGGCCTCACGCAAAGCACTTTCTTCACCTTTATGCGCAGCTTGTCTCAATGTATCTAGACTGCCAAGGTCATTAACATTACGCGCCTGTTCAAATTGTGCTTGGAGAAGGTTACTCGAATCCATTAAATCACCTATATGATCACAAGTTCGCCACGCAAAGCACCAGCTTCACGAAGAGCTTCAAGAATCGCTAGCAGATCGCCTGGGGCTGCACCCACTTCGTTCACGGCTCTAACTAATTGATCAAGTGTCACACCAGGATCAAACTTGAATAAGCGCGTATCGTCCAGATTCACATCGATAACAGATTGCTGTGTCAAAACGGTTTCACCATCTGCAAGGGCATTCGGTTGACTTACTGCTTGATTCTCAGAAATAGTCACAGTCAGTCCGCCATGAGTGATTGCAGCAGGCATGAGCCTAACATTCTGTCCGATAACAATCGTGCCCGTTCGACTATTCACCACAACACGCGCAGCACCTTCTGCTGGCGTAAAGTTAAAATTCTCCAAGGTTGCCAAAAAACCAACTCTCTGTCCCGGCTCTCGTGGTGCCGAAACCCTAACTGAAGCAGCATCAATAGGCGTTGCTATGGTTTGCCCCTTATCAGGATCAGCACCAAAATTTTGATTGATAACATCCGCTAATGCTTTCGCCGTAGAGAAGTCAGGTTGGTCCAAATTAAGTGTCAAATAATCACCAGTCATTAAACCACTGACAACTTCCTTCTCGACAATGGCACCATTGGCGATGCGACCTACGGTAGGCGTGTTAGAGATAATACGAGAGCCATCTTGTCCTTCGAAACCAAAGCCACTCACCACAAGGCTTCCTTGCGCTATAGCATAAATACTGCCATCAAGCCCTTTCAATTGAGTCGATAGTAGAGTACCGCCTGACAAACTATCCGCTTGTCCTATAGAAGATACAGTGACATCAATTCGCTGACCGGGTTTTATAAAAGGCGGCAACTTCGCGTGAACAGCTACGGCTGCAACATTATTAATATTCACCAAAACGTTAGCTGGGACAACAATGCCAAAATTTGCTAATAATGTTCTGAATGTTTGTTGTGTGGCCAAACTTTGGGCTTCACCGGTACCTGGCAAACCTACAACCAAACCATAGCCCACCAGTTGGTTATCACGTACACCCTGGACAGACACTAAATCTTTAATGCGCTGCTGCGCCAGAGTGCTTGTACTAAACAAGCTAAATAATGTGAAAAGCAATACCCAGTATCGATTCATTATCAAGTCCTAGAAAGGCCAGAGCGGTGAGGAGAAGAACTTCGATAGCCACCCTTCTCTCTGAGCTGAAGCAAAAGTGCCTGTACCACTGTATTGAATACGCGCATTGGCAATACGTGACGACTGGACTTGGTTTTGTGTGTTAACGTCTTGTGGTCGAACAATGCCTGACAGACGAATGTACTCATCACCATTGTTAAGGGTTAACCATTTTTCACCTCGAACAACGAGGTTATTATTAGGTAATACACCCACTACAGTGACCGAAATGTTACCCACTAAGCTATTGCTTTGGTTAGCTTCTGCATCACCTTCGAACTCCGACTCAGACTCTAGTTCAAACTGTAAGCCCGAATTCGCACCATTACCTACGCCAATCACCTGTCCTCCGAGACCTAAGATCGGATCGACTTCCACTTCAGACTCTCGACTGGTGCTAGTTGACGCTGATTTAGTGGCTGTGGTGTTTTCTTGCAAAACCACAGTGATAATGTCACCTACACGCGATGCACGAGGGTCTGCATACAAATCATTGGTCAGTCCAACTTGAAATAAGGACCCATCAGAAGATACTTTAGGCGTTGGTAACGCCGGAATAATTGGGGCATAAGATGGATCATCCGGTATAGGTTTTTGCGGTGACGTAGCTAAACAACCGTTTAAAAGAATACCTAAGATGAATACAGCGATATATTTCATAAGACACCCGACTAAAGTTGCTGGATAACAGCCGCAAGCATTTGATCAACCGTTGAAATAACCTTCGAATTCATTTCGAATAAACGCTGACTTTCAATTAAGTTAACCAATTCCTCGGTAACATTAACGTTAGATGTTTCCAACGTTCCTTGTTGGAGAGTACCTAAACCTTGAAGCCCTGGTACGCCTTGAATTGGTGTTCCACTTGACCCAGTTTCAACAAAGAGGTTTTGACCTACAGGCTGCAAACCTGCTGGGTTGATAAAATCGGTAATATTGATTTGTCCTAGGACGACAGGGTTCGGCTGACCACGAAGCTGTGCTGTCACTTCGCCGTCTTGCGAAATGGTTAACTGCTGAGCATCATCGGGGACTGTGATATTGGGTTGTAACAAAAACCCTGCACCCGGTGTCACTATTTGCCCTTGATCATCTAACGTAAACTGACCATTTCGTGTATAGGACAAAGAACCATCAGGTTGCAATATTTCGAAATACCCCCGACCTTGAATAGAAATATCTAAGGAATTATCTGTCGTCTGCAAGTTCCCCTGTGTATGCGCTTTTTGCGTTGCAACGACTTTACTTCCTGCACCAATCTGTAATCCTGAAGGCAATTCAGTATCTGCCGACGAACGCCCCCCTGGCTGATTAATATTTTGGTAGAGTAGGTCTTCAAACACAGCACGGTCTTTCTTAAACCCTATGGTGCTAGCGTTCGCCAAGTTGTTCGAAACTACCGAAATATCAACTTGAGCGGCATCTAATCCTGTTTTGCCGATAAATAATGCTGGGTGCATAAGCCACCTCCACCTGTTATAAAAATATCCTTAATAAACGGCCAACTCTTGCCGTTTATCAACGTGTTAAATAATTCTGAGCAATTGGTTGCCGCGTCTATCCAAGTCATCAGCGGTTTCCATAATTTTCAATTGCGTATCGAAATGACGCTGTGCGCCAATCATCCCCATAAGCTCACCCAACGGGTTTACATTGCTGGCTTCCAGAACGCCGGTCCGCACAGTAACGGTCGGGTCTAATGGCGCAGCATCTCCGCTTTGTAATCGGAAAAGCCCGTCTTCACCTCTAACTAACCCACCAACATCAGGGTTAACAAACTTCAAACGACCAACTTCTTCTTGCTCACTCACCGGAGCACCTAGAGGTCGAATAGAAATAAAACCATCCGTCGAGATTGAGATACCTGAAAGTGGTATAGGCAGTGTTATAGGGCCAGCTTCGCCGATAACTGCAGAGCCGTGTGCATCTTGAAGGATGCCGTCTGAACTGACTGTCAAGCTTGCCGCTCTGGTGTATGCTTCTTCGCCGTTTCTGTCTTGCACAGCAAACCAACCATCACCTTGAATTGCGACATCGAGCTCTCGCCCCGTTTGAATCATTGAGCCAGGCGTATAGATATTGCCGGGGCTTTCTGTCATCGAGAAAACGCGTGTTGGCAAGCCTTCACCAAATGCCGCCATGGACCTTGCCTGCGCCATTTGCGCCTTAAATCCAGTGGTATTGGCATTGGCTAAATTATTGGCGCGAACGGACGTAGCAAGTAAGTCTTGCGAAGCACCGCTAGCAGCAATGTAGAGCATTTTATCCATGACAAAAACCTGACGGTTGTGAACTTATCGTGATAAATGCAAATAAAGTGCCACTACGTTAAAAATAGAAATTAAAAAAGCAGTAGTGAAAGAACGTTAGACAGCAAAAACAAAAAAGGCCACTTTCGTGGCCCTTTAATAGAAGGAAATAACCTGGAAACTTATCGAATAGCGATGATTGTTTGGTTCAACTGGTTATTAATTTCGAGTGCTCGTGAGTTAGCCTGGAAATTACGCTGCGCGACAATCAAATCAACCAACTCAGTGGTTAAGTCAACGTTCGACTGCTCTAGAGCAGACGAATTAATGGTGCCAAAAGTACCTGTCGTTGCCTCCCCGGCAAGTGCTTCACCCGATAAGATACTTTCTTGCCACTGTGTATTCGATTGTTGAGTTAGACCTTGTTCATTAGAAAATCTAACCAGCGCAACACGAACGATCGGATCTGACGTACCGTTAGAAAATGTAGCTCGTACCAAACCATCAGGCCCGATATCAATACCGGTCAATTGCCCGACCGGTAGGCCATCTTGTTCTAACGACGTCACTTCAAAGTTCGATGCGAATTGAGTAGGTTCGTCAGGCGTAGCACCACCTGGATCAAGGTTAAAGTCAATTGTAATACTTTGCGTGGGATCAGAACCGTTTAGCAAAATACCTGGCCCTAATTCTTCCGTTTGCAGAGTGAAGTTTGTTGATTGAACGCCATTAGCTGATTCAATACCAGTAAAATCACCACCAGAACTAAAAATTAAACGGCCAGCCGTCACTAACGAACCGTCAGCTACGTTACCTGCTTGGTTTGCTGCGCCTGTTATTGGAGGCGGTATTGGATTGCCAACATCATCAGTTATATTTACTAACTGACCGTCAACCGAGTTCACCACTAGCCATTCATTTGCTCCAACGCCAGCATTCGCGTCATTGATAAAATAAAACGTTTGTATGTGCGAATCCCCTAATGTATCAAATACGGTTACCGACGTTGACGCCGTAAACGTAGTAGGATCACTAGGATCGAACTGTGCCGGGTCCAGAGGCGGAGCTCCAGCCGGCAAATTAAACCTTAAATCAACTTCATTTGTTGCCTGAGGTGACCCACTGGAATCAGGAATTTGTACAGGGACGGTCGTACTCAATGCAACTGACGATGATGAGCCATCAGGGTTTACTGGGAAGCCTAGTAAATTATCACCACTTGAGTTAACAACAAAATTATCTTCATCTAACCGAAACGTACCTGCTCGTGTAAATGAAAAATCATTTGATGTTTGGTCGGGTACTGTAGCGAAGAAGCCACTTCCAGTAATCGCCAAATCTAGTGCGTTATCGGTAAATTGCAGAGACCCTTGACTAAACTGCTGAGCCACTTCTTGCGTAAGAACACCATCACCAACTTGCGTGTTTCCCGCAGCAAGCAAAGACGATGCAAAAACATCACCAAATTCTGCTCGCGACTCTTTAAATCCAACTGTATTTACGTTGGCAATGTTATTGGACGTTACATCCAGATCGGTTTGCGCAGCGTTCAAACCACTTAATGCTACATTAAAGGACATTGTTTACTTCTCCTGTTAACCGCCTATCTCTAAGACGTCAGAAAGACTAATGCTATCCTGGCCTTGGAGATTAAGAATCACACCTTGACTACTTGATGCAAGGTTTACACTATCTACATGTCTAAAGACTGCTGTTGGTAAGCTCAAAGGTTCGCCGTTAACATTACCATTAGCAGTTATTCTATAATTACCGGGCGGCACAACATTTCCGGCTTGATCTGTACCGTTCCAATTAAATTCAATATTGCCAGAAGATTGCGTACCCGCACCTATGACACGAACGACTTCCCCGACTTCATTCTCAATCGATATCTGCAAGTTTTGAACCGTCTGTCCAGTTACAACAACACCTCTGACTTCGCCACCTTCTTCGAGGTTACCTTCGTCTCCTGCAACCAATACATCTCGTCCAACGAGGCTAGATGCTTGTAGCGCTTGGTTAGAGGTTAAAGATGATGCAAAAGACTCAAACTGCTCATTGAGTGAACCAATACCATCAACAGTACTAAAACCCGTTACCTGTTGAATCAAGGTGTCGTTATCAGCTGGGTTTGATGGGTCTTGGTTAGCGAGCTGTGTCGTTAGCAATGCAAAAAAGTCAGCTTGCGTCAGTGAACTTCGATCTCCCTCATCTACGGAGACACCTTGTTCTTGCACAAATAAATTCGAAGGTAAGAGGCTTTCTCGAACTTCCATACTAATTACTCCGACCTAACGGCCTTGGCCAAGTTGCAGAACACGACGGAAGATACGTTTAGTCGTATCTGCCACCTGTACATTTGTTTCGTAAGACTTTGATGCTGAGGTCAAATCTGCGATTGCCTCAACAACATTAATATTGGGGCGATAGATATATCCATTTTCGTCTGCCGACGGATGACCAGGGCTGTACTCAATCTGAAGTGGCTTTTCGCTTTCTACAATGCCAAGTACCTTAACACCAACACCAGTCTGTCTCGCAGTCTGCGTTTCAAGGTCTGCAGCAAAAACGGCATGTCGTGCACGATAAGTTTCATCAACACTACTACTCACTGTGTTAGCGTTGGCTACATTGCTGGCAATTGTGTTGAGGCGGATATTCTCCGCACTCATACCTGTTGAAGCGATATCTAATATGTTAAAAAGACTCATTAGCCTTGTCCTCCTGCGATAGCTTTTTTCATTCCCTTAAATTTTCCATCTAGAAATTGAATACTGGCCTGATAACGCAAACCATTGTCTAGAAAAACGTTTCGTTCTTTTTGCACATCAACAGTATTGCCATCACCGGTATCGGGCTGATCTGGGATTCTGAATTCAATTGCGCTGTTGATACGTGTCGAACCTACATCGAAATGCTTTTCATGTGTTCGGCTTAAACTTGAAGATTGCTTGTAGTTAGCGTTTTCCATTGCTGCTTTAAAGTCAATATCTTGAGCTTTATACCCAGGCGTATTGGCATTAGCTAAATTTCCTGCAATAACTTGCATGCGGTCCGTGCGGATGGTGACCGCTTTTTCGTTAAACCCTACAAATCTATCGAGGTTAATAGCCATGATGTTCTCCTGGTGGCAACCTGTTGTTTTACTCTAAACACTTAAAAGCAAAACGTATGCCAACAGAAATAACAGCATAAAAAAAAAGGGAAGATACTTATTAAACTATTGATTCTTTTGGTAAAAAATAGCACGACCAGAACGAGTAGTATCAAAATCATCTGATATACCCGATAAAGATTCCGAAGCACCTAGGAATAAAATGCCACGGCTTTGCAGGCAGGAGGCAATTTGTTGCAGTATTTGTTTTTTGCCGTCAACAGAAAAGTAAATCAGTACATTACGGCAAAATACGAGATCGAATTTTCCTAAAGCACTATAAGAGTCAAAAAGGTTCATTTGCCGAAAGGAAACCATTTTCATCACATCAGGTTTCAATTGCTGGCTATCCTTCAATCTTCCCCCTACTTCATTAGTAGTGGGTTCAAAAAAACGATTTAGGCGCTGAGGAGACAACCCTCGAGACAAAGCGAGGCTGTCATAACTTCCTGCACGGCAGTTTTCTAACATGTCTTGAGATATGTCCGTTCCCATGATCTGTATGCCTGCACTAAAAGCACTCGATTTCTCGGATTTATACTCCAATATAGACATGGCGATAGAGTATGGCTCTTGTCCAGATGAACATGCCGCGCACCATATCCTGATCGGTTTTTTCTTTCCGTCAAGCAGTGGGAGTATGTCTGATTTAAGGACGTCAAAAGGATGCGTATCACGAAACCAAAGTGTTTCATTAGTCGTCATCGCTTCGATTGTTGAATTAATTAAGTTGCGATCGCGCACTTTCGTTACTTTACCGATCAAGTCAGCGTAATCGTTAAAGTCGAACTTTCTCAACAAAGGCAATAGGCGACTACGCACTAAGTATTGCTTATTATCGCCTAATACAATGCCACATTCGTCAACCAAGAAGTCTTTGAAAAGTGTGTAATCACCTTCTGTTAACTCAGGGGACTTCATTGTCATCCTTGTATCTCTACGCTACTCAACCTTTATCCATTTTTGCACTGCTGTAGCTAGCTCATCTGGGTGGAATTTGGCAATAAAATCATCTGCACCAACCTTCTTAACCATCGCCTGATTAAAGACACCACTCAGAGATGTGTGCAGAATAACTTTTAAGTCAGCTAACTCCGGTGTATTACGCAACTCAGCCGTTAATGTGTAACCATCCATCTCTGGCATTTCGATATCAGACACCAAAACCGATACTTTATCAGTAACTTTACCCGTTTCTTGAGCTATTTCAGTCAAGCGATCTAATGCTTCCTTACCGTTTTTGGCCATTTCAATTTCAACCCCCAATGCAGTCAATGCTTTTTTGACTTGATTACGGGCGACCGATGAGTCATCAACAATAAAGATAATCTTGTCTCCATCAGCATTGCTGTCTAAGTCAAGATTATCTAATGTGTCTTTACTAACATCTGTGTTAAGTGGAGAAATCTCATTAAGTATTTTTTCAACATCTAAGATTTCAATTAGTTCCTTATCGACTTCAGTCACAGCTGTCAAATAACTTGCTCGACCAGTTCCTTTAGGTGGTGGTAAAATAGAATCCCAATTAATATTAATAATTCGTTCTACGGAACCAACCAAAAAACCCTGCACTGAGCGATTATATTCAGCAATTACAATAAAACACTTAGAGATATCTTCAATTTTCTTGCCGCCAGTTGCCATACTGAGATCAATCACAGAAATAGTTTGTCCACGAATGTGTGCTACACCTCTCACATAAGCGTTTAGGCGTGGCATGGACGTTAATGGCGGGCATTGCAGCACTTCTCTGACCTTAAACACATTAATGCCAAAACGCTGCCGTCCAACAAGCTTAAACAACAATAATTCTAATCTATTTTGACCGACCAGCTGCGTACGCTGATTGACTGAGTCAAGGATACCTGCCATTTAACACCTCAGAAGTTTCAAACTAGGCACAGTTATTGCCCTAATTCACAATTATCAATGAATTGTCTATTTTTTGACGCTTGCCTAGACAACGCTATAAAGCACATGCTTAAGCATAGACAAAAAAGCGTTATAAAGTGAACACTAAATATCGATTACACTATGAGAATACTGCATTTTTTCACAATAAGTTTAGTTTTCGCACAGTTATCTGTATCGGCAGAGACTATTGACCCATTAAAACTTCAGATTACAGGAGGTGCCGAAGACTACGTTCGCTCTAATACGCTCTCTCAAAATGATGGACTCGAAATAAAAGCCAATCCATTAGACGATCGTATACAAATTCCTCAATGTAGTCAGCCTTTTATATACAGAGCTACAGCAGAGTCCTTGCGCCAGTCTAATGTTACCGTGAGAGCGACATGCGAAGAACTCAACTGGTATGTCTACATGACGGTGCATGTTAGCGAAATGCAAGATATGGTTGTTGTGAATACTGTGATGGCACCAGGCACTTTGCTAACAGAAGCTAATATTGAAGTCGTTCGTGTCGATAAAAAAACACTACGTACCACAACTTATGTTGATAAAGAAGCCGTTATTGGTGCTCGTATAAAGAGGCGAGTGCGCTCAGGGCAACCCATAACACCACGTATGCTGTGTTATGTCTGTAAAGGCGACAGCATTGTTATTAATGCATCTATAGGTGGATTGAGTATCAAAACAAATGGCGTAGCACAACAAGATGGTAACTTAGGCGATACTATAATGGTTAGAAACAGCCACTCAAAAAAGGTTATCGACGCTAAAGTAACTAAGTCAAGCGAGGTCAGCGTTGTCATATAAAACGTATTGATCATTAACAGATAATGAAATGCATGCAAATTTTTGCTAAAGTTATTAAATCAGAAGCCGATAAGATTTCTGAGGTATTGTAAATATTGGAAAAATGTAATGGCTATCAACAATGTGAACAGTGGCAACACACCTAGGCCACAGATTGATAATCAAAGAGTCAATCAACAGCAGTCACCTAGTCAGAACACGGCTCAGGTAGAAGGCGACAGGCGAACTGCACAACTCGAGTCACCAGCAAGGCAAGACTCAGTATCTTTGACGCAGTCAGCTCAACAGCTTTCACAAGCGCAAAGACGTTCAACCGATGCACCTGTTAATCAGGAGAGAGTTGAGCGGATCCGTGAAGCAATTGCTAATGGTGATTATAGAATCGATCCTGATCGCTTAGCTCAGAATATATCGAGGGTAGAGGCAGAGTTATTTGGCCTCGATAGACAATAATGGCCGAGATAATTGATGCGTTAGAAGTTCAAACGTCGTCACTCGGTCGTCTGAAACAGTTACTGGAAAACGAACTACACCTCATTAGTACTAGAGATGCAGAGACGCTGATTTCTCTCGTCGCTGAAAAAGAAACACTTCTCAATCAAATTCAAGAGCAAGATACTGTTATTGAACGCTTGTATTTAAGCAACGAGGCATTCGCTTCAGACGAGGCTGTCACAAACCATATAAATCAAATCAAAGATATAGTCTCTGAGTGTAGGTATTTAACACAAATTAATGAAAAAGCCGTTGAACAAGGGCAATTGCGCTTAGAGCACTTAAGAAACCTCCTTACCGAAAGCAGAGCAAAAGAGTCTTTAACTTACAATAAAAGCGGAAGACCAACTGGCAATAGTAAAGGCACCAGCATTAGCGCTTAAGTCGAGCTATTGTTGTTCTAGTATTAGCAAACCCAGCCACCAATATAACAACTACTTACTTCAATTGATTCCTAGAGATTTCTCGAACAGAGTAATGGAAAAAATAAGCGCTCAAACTGGCAATTTTAAAGGTATAAGCTTGGCATCGTAGATAAACCCGCCATGTAGAGCCTAATATCGCAGTTTAATATCTAACTAAGACCTCATTTAACTGTCGTTAGAAGTAGCTAACTTTCTTTATCTTTTTCGGTTTAGCGGTCGAAAGGTAAATGTCATACACTTTTTTGAAGTCTAACTTCAATTCAGTAGCGTAGGTATCCTCTCCCACCGGATAACTTTTAACAATCTGTGCACCACGAATAACACCTTCAACAGACGCTTTTAGCTTTGTATTCGTCAAAATCATGTTCGAAAGCTGCTGGTTACCGTCAATTTTTTGTCCAAATACTTGTTCAGCTAATTCTCGGTAGGCATCCAACTTAGACGCTTTAATCGCCTTTAGTGATTTTGATGACAAACTATTGCCAGGTTGGGCGGCAATAGGAGCGTAGCCGACGGCAGTTATCACAGGATAATCATCTGGTTCAACATACTCCCACTCGACTTGCTTATTGATGAACGACGAACACCCTGCTATTGAAAATACAAATAACATTAAGGTTAACCAATTGAAATATTTCATCTTTCTTCCAAATCCAAGTTGAAGCTTTATATTGCACTCACTACGTGACAAGTCAGTTGTCGCATAAGCTATTTAATGACGTAAAATCATCATCTATAGGGCTAAAGCAAGATGTGAGCCTAAAATAAATATAAGAAGTACAAATTCAGAACGAGTGTCAAAAACAGGTAGGTACAATAGTTGCTTATAATCATTCATATAAATCAGTAAGCACTCATGACAGTAAAGGCAATTTATGAAGAAGTATAAAATACAGCGCTTTTTGAGCCTATTTTGCGTTCTATCCTTGACCTTTTCTCATTCATCTCATGCCATATGGTTTGAAGCCAGTGGACAAGCTGTTATACAGAACAAAAATAAGCAAATTGCTCGCCAACGTGCGACCCAAGAAGCAATAAAGCAAGCATTACTTTTTGCTGGCGCTTCGGTTAACAGTGTCCAAGAAATGGCTAACGGTTTGCTACGTAATGACAGGTTTGAGATCAGAGCATCAGGCGAAGTCAATCGCATCGAGCTAATAAACGAACAATATAACAATGGTTATGTTACCGTCAGTATACGTGCTGATATATTTCCGCAAGATACCAGTTGTCGTGCTTCTGATTATACCAAAAGTATTGCTGCAACAGAGTTCCAGATCAGGCATAGAGGTCAGGCTAGAATTGGCAGTCTATACGGGCTAGGCAGCGCACTATCTAGGCGTATTCAAAAAGAGTTTGAAGAGATATCAAGCCATACGGATGTCAAGATACTCAAACCCTATCCACTGATCGCAGAACAATTCCTCAACGACCCAGAGCAACTGGTCGAAATCGGCCGTGATGATGCCGTGCAATATATTCTGACATCAGAAATTATCGATCTCAGCTTGGAACCTAATAAGAAGTCTAAGTTAGCGTTCTGGAAAGGCGCCAAACAGAATCGAAATTTAACCTTACACACATCATTGTTTAGCACAACAACGGGCGAGTTACTCTTTGAAAAAACATCAAGCCTGTTAGCTCCATGGACCTTCAAAACAAGACAAGCTGTGGATCCTAACAGTAGCTTGTTTTGGCAATCTGATTTTGGCATCGCTACACAGCAAATGCTCATTGAAATTACCCAAGAGATTGACGACACCCTCGCTTGCGAACCTGCCTATGCTAGGGTCGTAAGTGTCAACAACGGTCAACTAACGATTGATGTAGGTCGGAAGCAAGGTGTCAAACAAGGCGACGAATTACAGGTGTTTCAATTGAATCAGTTTTTCGACATTTATAATCGTTCCAGATATCAGTATAAAATCCACCCAGTTAGCGTGAGGGTTGCATCTATATTTAATAATTCTGCTGTGCTTGAGAGTATAAATGGTGATTTTTTAGCCAATATACAACCAAATGACTTTGTTGTCCGTAATTGAACTTAACTTTGGTTCTGATTATGAATACAATAGTGCCGAATTATTTTGATGTCCCCATAGTTTAACAGGATAAAACTGCGGCCTCCTAAGCCGCTGCTCCAGGTTCGAGTCCTGGTGGGGACGCCATGTTATGATTTCTAACACTATCTATGACAAAGCAAAAAGACGATTCATTCGAACATTTCATGGAAGACGTAAAGCCTCTAAAAGAGGATACGCATGTTCACTTCAACGGTCCTAAAGAGAGCTCATTAACACAAGAGCTCAAACGTCAAGCCATAAACCAAAACAACTTAGAAAAGTTTAATTACCTGAGTGTAGAAGGCATATCACCTGTATCGCCTGATGATATACTGGAATATAAGCAACCTGGCATACAGGATGGTGTTTATAAAAAACTCCGCTTAGGTAAGTATGGTATAGACAAAAGCATCAACATCCAACAAACACCTTTTGAAAAGGCAAGAACCTTAGTGTTTGACACAATTATGTCTGCGCATAATGACGGAAATAGAACAATCTTACTGAAACATGGCCTCGGTTTATATAGCAAACCTTTTGCTGGATTCTTAAAAAGTGCAACCAACCACTGGCTAAAAGAAATGCCCGAAGTCATTGCTTTTTACAGTGCCCAAAAAAGGCATGGTGGGCTATCTGCTGTTTATGTGTTAATTAAAAAGAATAGGCAAGATAAGATAGCTAATCGTGAAATTAACAGAAAGCGAGGGTGAAAATAGATCATTAAACAAATAGAAAATTAAGAGATACTGCTTTTTTGTACAGGCTCTTGATAAGCAAGCGTGTTAGCATGTGACGATGCACTCACAACAGCAGTAATAATCAAAAAAACAACCGCACAAGCGACACCAATTATCCCAAAACCCTTCGAAGAACGTTGCATAATAGAAATCTAATTTATTGTTGTTATTCTTTAATATCCATAGTTTATCTTGTGCACCTATCCCTAGCGTATGAATAATAAACAGTAATTTCTTAAGAAACAATGCTTTAAGTAAAAAAAGCGAAAAGTGGGTATTTTTTTTACTCGACCTGAGAGTAAATCTCACGTAATATGCTAATCAACTACCGAAAAGTTAGAAATCGGACATAAAAAAACGGTACTCAAAACGAGTACCGTTATAAAAGGTGAGCATCATGCTCTTAGGAAAGCTACATGCAATTAGTTTAACAAGGGGACTCGTTTAGCTAATTGCAAAGATATAGACCTATGCTCTCCCAAAAAAATTCCATTCATCTTCGAATAAATTCTCTTCGGTATGTTTCATTCATTTTTCGTTCAGATTTAGCGAGCTGCTCAACTAACATTAACCAATGAATTTGCGCGCATTTCTAAACATTCTCATCCATGGGCTATCTTCTTGCCACTCATCTGGGTGCCAAGAATTAGCGACAGTTCTAAACACACGTTCTGGGTGTGGCATCATAATGGTTACACGCCCATCCGTTGATGTCAGTCCAGTAATACCGCTTGGTGAACCGTTAGGGTTAGCTGGATAGTGTTCTGATACCTTCCCGTAATTATCAACATACGATAGTGCAACCAAACCTTGATTTTGAAGTTGCAATAACTGCTCAGGTGATGCAAATTCTGCCCGCCCTTCACCATGTGAAACAGCTATTGGCATTTTAGAACCTTGCATACCTTCGAAGAACAGCGAAGGCGATTTTTGCATTTCAACTAAACTAAATCTCGCTTCGAAACGTTCAGATTTATTAGTAACAAAGTGAGGCCATAAATCAGCCCCTGGGATTAATGATTTCAAATTAGACATCATCTGACAACCATTACAAACACCTAGTGAGAAAGAATCCTTGCGCTCAAAGAATTGTCGGAAATTCTCTTTAACACGTTCGTTAAACAGAATAGACTTAGCCCACCCTTCACCAGCCCCTAATACGTCACCGTAAGAGAAACCACCACAAGCAACCATGCCTTGAAACTCTTCTAAACCAATATTACCCGCTAGAAGGTCACTCATATGCACATCGACAGCACTAAACCCAGCTCTATCAAATGCGGCAGCCATTTCCACATGAGAATTAACCCCTTGCTCACGCAAAATAGCAACTTTAGGTGCAACACCTTTTGCAATATAAGGCGCTGCTACATCGTCATTTAAATCATACGTTAGTTGAGCTTGTAGCCCAGGATTATTTGCATCGGCTTTTGTATCTCGCTCCTGCTCAGCACATACCGGGTTATCCCTCAACCTCTGCATTTCAGTTGTTGTTTCTGCCCAGATATTACGCCACTCACTGCGCGCTCGATTCAAAAGAGTCACACCACCGCGTTTAACGGTAACACTATCTTCAGGTTGCACCGTACCAATCACATAGGCGCAATCTGCTAATCCATACTGCACAAAGACATCCAATACAGCTGTTTGGTCGCTTTGCTTAATTTGAATAACCCCACCCAACTCCTCACTAAAGAGTATCGCTAAATCACTTTCACTTGATTCAGGCAATTCAATATCAAGTCCACAATGCCCAGCAAATGCCATTTCCAATAATGTGATGATTAAGCCACCATCAGATCGATCGTGATATGCCAGCAACATATTACTTGCCACCAATTGCTGCATCGCATTGAAAAAGGCAAGCATATCTTCTGCTGAATCCAAATCGGCAGGCTTTTGCCCTAACTGTTTATAAACCTGTGCTAAAGCACTCGCACCTAAACGGCTTTTTCCTCGACCTAAGTCAATACTAATTAGCGATGTTTCACCTTTATCTGTTCTTAGTTGCGGTGTAACTGTCTTGCGAATATCGTTAACTGCAGCAAAGCCGGTGATCACCAAGGATAGAGGTGAAGTGACTTGTTTATCTTCGCCGCCTTCTTGCCATTTGGTTTTCATTGACATCGAATCTTTACCGACAGGTATGGTCAAACCTAAGGCAGGACACAGCTCCTCACCTATGGCTTTAACCGCTTCGTAGAGGCCAGCATCTTCACCAGGGTGTTCTGCAGCAGACATCCAGTTAGCAGACAACTTAATTCGCTTAGTATCACCAATATCAACACCAGCAATATTCGTCAGGCTCTCACCAACAGCCATACGAGCAGAGGCTGCAAAATCCAGTAAAGCAATAGGTGAGCGCTCGCCTATTGCCATTGCTTCACCATGATAGGAGTCAAATGTTGCCGCTGTTACAGCCGCATCTGCCACAGGTATTTGCCAAGGACCAATCATTTGATCGCGACATATAAGGCCAGTCACAGAGCGATCACCAATGGTAATTAGGAAAGTCTTCTCGGCAACAGCCGGTAACCTTAGAACTCGTTCAACAGCATCAGTAAGATCAATATTTGTAAAATCTAGCGCATCACCAAATGCCTTCTTACGTTCAACATCACGCAACATTTTAGGCGTCTTACCCAGCAATACATCCAATGGCATATCAATAGGGGCGTTATCAAAGTGATTGTCATTGAGGTGAAGATGCTTCTCTTCCTTCGCTTCGCCAACAACAGCGAAAGGAGTCCGTTCGCGCTTACAAATGGATTCAAACAAAGCGAGCTTTTCTGGTGCAACAGACATCACATAACGTTCTTGAGATTCATTACACCAAATTTCCAGTGGTGACATACCTGGTTCATCAATGTTTACGTTGCGTAACTCAAAGTCACCACCGCGCTCTCCGTCGCTTACTAATTCAGGTAATGCATTCGACAATCCACCTGCACCTACATCGTGAATGAATTGGATAGGGTTTTCGTCACCCAATTGCCAACACTTGTCGATAACTTCTTGGCAGCGCCTTTCCATTTCTGGGTTATCTCGTTGCACTGAGGCGAAATCCAAATCTTCTAGAGATTCACCTGACGCCATTGAAGACGCAGCACCACCACCAAGTCCAATATTCATCGCTGGGCCACCCAAAACGATCAACTTGGCCCCAACCGTTATTTCGCCTTTCTGGATATGATCTCGGCGAATATTCCCCAAACCACCAGCTATCATAATAGGTTTGTGGTAACCACGAACTTCAGATCCATTGTGGCTATTGACCTGCTCTTCATAAGTCCTGAAATAACCAAGCACATTAGGGCGCCCAAACTCGTTGTTAAACGCAGCAGCACCTAAAGGTCCATGCGTCATAATATCTAGCGCATCAACAATCCTGGATGGTTTGCCATAATCCATTTCCCACGGTTGAACATGCCCAGGGATACGTAGATTTGAAACAGAAAAACCAGCTAAACCTGCTTTAGGTTTAGCGCCACGCCCTGTCGCACCTTCATCACGAATTTCACCACCAGACCCAGTTGCAGCACCTGGAAACGGTGAGATTGCTGTTGGATGATTATGCGTCTCTACCTTCATCAAGATATCAATATCTTCGTGCTGGTATTGATACTCAAGAGAATCAGGAGAAGGGAAAAAGCGTCCCGCACTGTTACCTTGCATCACGGCAGCATTATCTTTGTATGCAGAAAATACGAAGTCTTGACTCACTTCATAGGTGTTCTTGATCATCTTAAACAACGACTTGGGCTGCTCTTCGCCATCAATGATCCAATCGGCATTAAATATCTTATGCCGGCAGTGCTCAGAATTGGCTTGCGCAAACATGTAAAGCTCAACATCCGTTGGGTTACGATCAAGCGCAACAAAGTTATCGAGCAAATAATCGATTTCATCCTCAGCTAATGCTAAACCTAGCTTTTTGTTAGCATTAACCAACGCTTGTCTTCCCTCGCCTATCACATCAATACGCACAAATTCTGTGGGCTTAGCTTCAGCGAAGAGTTTTTCAGCATCTGACAGCGCTGCAAATACGGTTTCCGTCATTCGGTCAAACAAGCAATCTGTCGCTGCTTTTTCTTGTTCGATAGTTAATGCTGCTTGTGCATCGAGATAAAAAGCAATACCACGCTCCACCCTTACTACTTGTATTAATCCGCAATTGTGGACGATATCGGTTGCTTTACTCGACCAAGGCGAAATAGTGCCAACACGCGGAGTAACTAGTTTTAGTGTGCCTTTTTTCTGACTCCCTTTGGCTTTCGGGCCATAGGTTAGTAATTTCTCAAGTACCGCTACTTGTTCGGCGTTCAGTTCCTCTTTAACGTCAACAAAGTGCACATATTCTGCATACAACCCCTTAACCGGCAACTTCTGTTGCAGCAGTTGTTGCATAAGTTTTTCAATTCTAAAATCAGATAAAGCAGGGGCGCCAGTTAGGATAAGCATAAATATAAGTCACCAGGGTTGTACGGCAACGGCTTAGTTCGGAAAGCCATTATTCCGCCATATTTTCGAGCAGCTAAGGGGCGCAGATTATAGTAGATATTATGTGCTCAAACCACCTGAAAATAACTGGTTTCACCAGAATTTAGAGCAACTATGCAGCGGTTAATTTACACTTATACAAACATTCCCTAATAAAGGAACAAATGAGATTAGTGTTAGCAAGTCTACCCATTTGGTATACCATGTCGGCATTATGTTAAATAGCCCAACGACAATGACAATTGTTATTAAAACCTTCGGTCGCTTTCTTATTGCGTCGATGCTCATACTAATCAGTGGATGCGACGAGCCGAGGAAATCAAATAGCTTAAAGAAAGTACTTGATGCGGGTGTACTCAAAGTAGGTACTCAGTATGGCGTTACCAGTTATTATAACAGCGCCAGCGGACCTCAAGGCTATGAATATGAGATGGCAAAAGGCTTTGCAGATTATTTAGGCGTCGAACTTGAGATTTTGCCTTACTACGCGGTAAATGAGCTCTTTCCTCAACTCGAAATGCAGCAAATAGACATTATCGCTTCAGCTTTAGTCAATACCCCTGAACGCCAAACTTTGTTTAGGTTTGGCCCAGCATATCAATATGTCAGCCAAAAATTAGTCTTTAAACAAGGTGAGGAAAGGCCCAGAGATATCAGTCAAGTTGACGGTACCTTGTTGATAACTAGTGATAGTAATCACGCTTCTTCACTCAAAAAACTGAAGGCTTCCAACCCTTCGTTAGCGTGGCAGGAAACAGATGAAATGGACGAAGAAGAGATTCTGGAGCAAGTGCTAACAAACGAAACTGACTACACTGTGACAGACTCAAGTTTTCTTGCAGTAATGCGTCGCCGTCACCCGGAACTCAGTATTGGTTTTACAATAGACCAAGAACAACCGGTTGCTTGGGCGTTGAATAGTGAATTAGATGACTCTTTGTTAGCTGCACTCATTGAATATTTCGGTGAAATACAATCGAATGGACAACTCGCAACCCTTGAAGACAAGTACTTTGGTCATGTCCGTGAATTTAACTATGTCGACACTAGACTCTTCATCAAAGCAGTAGAAGATACCCTACCCGAATATCGGGACTGGTTTAAGAATTATTCTATCGATATCGATTGGCGCTTATTAGCGGCGATGTCTTACCAAGAAAGCCATTGGAACCCTCGCGCTAAGTCACCTACGGGTGTAAGAGGTATGATGATGTTAACACTGACAACTGCAAAGGAGTTAGGCGTAAGAAGTCGATTAGATGCTGAGCAAAGTATACGGGGAGGCGCCCAATACTTTTCGAGTCTAGTTAAGCGTATACCTGATAGAATTAAGGAGCCAGATAGAATCTGGTTTGCACTAGCTGCTTATAATGTTGGGCTAGGACATGTAGAAGACGCACGAGTTATAACTCAACGACAAGGCGGTAACCCTGATTTGTGGGTTGATGTAAAACAAAGATTACCGTTGCTACGCCAAAAACGTCATTACAAGACAACTCGATATGGTTATGCCAGAGGTAACGAAGCGGTTACCTATGTTGAAAATATCCGCCGATACTACGACACCTTGGTTTGGTTGGATGAACGGCAAAAACAACCAACGCCTGTTCAAGTTCAAGCTAGCCAGAACAATGAAAGCGAATAACCTTCTCATTCTCCTTATTCAATATTAACTAGAAATAGATGTATCCTTCTTCAATGCTTTCTTTTCTAATCGACGACGTTTGAAAAAAGCAGACAGTTTATTTCCACATTCTTCTGCCATAATACCAACAACGACATCTAATTGATGATTTAACTTCTCATGAGCCACCAAATTCATCACACTTCCCGCAGCCCCTGTTTTTGCGTCACTTGCTCCAAACACCACTTGTTTCAACCGGCTATGAACTAACAACCCAGCGCACATTGGACAAGGCTCCAAGGTTACGTAGAGTGTGCAATCAACCAACCTATAGTTTGATAATACTTTGCCAGCTTCTCGTATGGCCATCATTTCGGCGTGAGCAGAGGGATCATGCGACCGAATAGATTGATTCCATCCTCGTCCAATAATTTTATTATCGCAAACAACAACCGCACCGACTGGTATCTCATCTTGTTGTTCCGCAATGTCAGCAAGCTCTAATGCTTTACTCATCCAAAATGCGTGTGGCTGCTCTGATGTTTCAATCATTTCAATAAATAGCTTAGTCAAATTCATCAATCTATTGGTCAACTTTACCACTTCAGCAACCTCTAGGCACCTCAAAAAAACATAACCAATTGTTTAGTATAGAGTATTTATTTTGGTCGGATATTTGCTTTGTTAGTGCTAATACCGTGCTAGTATTAAAAACAAACAGTTACAGGAGAAGCTCATATGAACGTTACTGCCATCGCCATTGTAGGCATTATTTGCTGGGCCATAGTCGAACTTGTTCAAGGTGGAAAAACAAAAAAGAAAGGAAAAGCCTACGATAAAGATATTGCAGATCTGCAAGGTGAATTAGATCAAATGAGAGAACGCATCGCGACATTGGAAAAGATTGTCACTGAAGAACCTTATGATTTAAAGCGCCAATTCAAAGACTTAGAAAAAGATAAGGTCGCTTAAATATCAAACGACTGATAGTAGAGGTAATTCCCGCTTTCTACTAATTAAAGAGGTCTTATTACCTACCTTAAACCAAGACTTAGTGACTGCTCAGTCTTGGTACTAACGATCAATAAAAGATAGCTGTATCCCGATCTGAATATAGGGACAGTGCTAACCCATAGTTGAACCTAATTACCAAAAGTACCATTGATAGCTGCGTATATCGCAAAAATAATAACTAATACAAGCATGACACACATAGACATAGCATAATACCAAATGAAGCTGATAACCCCTTTCCAAGTCCCTTCCCATAAGCTAACAGAAAAGCTATGCATGTATCCCCATATGATATATATAACCGAAACTGTACCAGCATATTGAGTCATAACCAGATCATCCATTACCGACATACCAGAGAATATTAGGGCTATAGGCGTTATTATTATTAATCCAATCAAGGTTGACATTGAATAGATATACAATGATATTTTGTAACATACAAGATTGCCCCTGCCGCTACTTTTAAACAATTTTGTCACTAGCCAACCTACG
This sequence comes from uncultured Pseudoalteromonadaceae bacterium, assembly GCA_964625615.1. GTDB lineage: Bacteria > Pseudomonadota > Gammaproteobacteria > Enterobacterales > Alteromonadaceae > M269. The sequence goes on from CAZVDU010000005.1 coordinate 31,045, forward strand.
GGTATCAATGCGATAAAGCTAAAGGCTACGATACCTTTATCCAAAATTTGCAATAACCACGTCGAAAACTCTGCGGGCTCACCTTCGCCTAATGCTAGACCAAGGGTCACCATATCTAAGTCAAGATATGCTGCGACTACAGCAAAAAGAGAATAGGTTAACAGAGCAAAACGAAATGGATTAACATACTGCTTATTAGCAGAGTCAGCTAGCATCGCATCTACAACCTGCTGGGGCTGAAACAACAATGTTTTTGTGGTTCTAAAGTACTTTTTATTAAAATCACTTAAAGCATTAAATACTTCAGTAACAATTCCTACATTTTTGGCCTGACTCATTACTTATCCCTTTATTTCCCTTTTCCTGTCATATCTCTAACTACTAAGCGCTATCGTTGATTAAGAAAAAGCCTTGGCGATCAAGGCTTTGACTACAAAGTGAATTGACTCAATGAGTTCGCAGGCACTACTCCCATTCAATCGTTGCTGGCGGCTTACCCGAAACATCGTAAACAACACGAGAGATACCATCAATTTCATTGATAATACGATTCGAAACCTTACCTAAGAAATCATAAGGCAAGTGCGCCCAATGTGCCGTCATAAAGTCTATAGTTTCAACAGCGCGCAAAGAAACAACCCAGTCGTATTTACGTGCATCCCCCATAACACCTACTGAGCGTACTGGCAGGAATACGGTAAAAGCCTGGCTTACTTTATGATAAAGATCAGCTCTATGTAGCTCTTCGATAAAGATAGCATCAGCTAAACGTAAGAGATCGCAATACTCTTTTTTCACCTCACCTAAGACTCTAACCCCCAAACCAGGTCCTGGGAAAGGATGACGGTATAGCATGTCGTAAGGCAGTCCAAGCTCCAATCCTATTTTACGAACTTCATCTTTAAACAACTCTCGTAATGGTTCAACTAGGCCCATATTCATATCGTCTGGCAAACCACCAACATTATGGTGAGATTTAATGACGTGTGCTTTACCTGTAGCAGAACCAGCCGACTCGATAACATCTGGATAAATCGTGCCTTGGGCTAACCATTTCGCATTCGTTAATTTTTTAGACTCATCGTCAAAGACTTCAACAAATACGCGACCAATAGCCTTGCGTTTCAACTCTGGATCTTCAATACCTGCCAAAGCATCTAAAAACCTGTCCTCAGCATCAACTTTAATGAGGTTCAGACCAAAGCCTTCGGCAAACATCTCCATGACTTGTTGCCCTTCATTCAACCGCAATAATCCATTGTCAACAAAGACACAGGTTAAATTCTTACCTATCGCTCTGTGCAACAACATGGCTGTTACAGATGAATCGACACCGCCCGACAGACCAAGAATAACTTCTTCATCACCTACCTGTTGTTTAATGGTTTCAATCGCATCTTCAATAATCGAAGCTGGTGTCCACAACTTTTCACAACCACAGATGTCCAATGCAAAGTGTGACAAAATCCTTTCACCTTGTTTGGTATGTGTAACCTCCGGATGAAATTGAATACCGTAAAAGTGTTTTTCAACATTTGCCATCGCTGCAAAAGGGCAGCTAGGCGTTTGTGCGACAGTAATGAAATCGCTTGGAATAGCAGATACCTTATCACCATGGCTCATCCAAACATCGAGTAAACCATGGCCGTGGTCATCAACATGGTCTTTAATCGACGATAGCAAAGGAACATCTTGGATAACCTCTACTTGTGCATAGCCAAATTCACGCAAATCAGAGCCTTCCACTGCCCCGCCCAACTGTTCCGCCATAGTTTGCATGCCATAACAAATACCAAGCACTGGCACACCTGCTTGATAAACATATTCCGGTGCTCTTGGTGAATCATTCTCGGTGACTGATTCTGGACCACCTGACAAAATAATCCCTTGAGGGTTAAATGCTTTGATTTGTTCCTCTGTAACATCCCATGCCCAAAGTTCACAATAAACGCCTATTTCACGCACACGACGCGCGATTAATTGCGTATACTGAGAACCAAAATCTAAGATGAGAATGCGTTGATCGTGGATATTTTTGCTCATGGACAATTATACTCGTTAAGAATGAGAGCTACCCAGTGAATTATCACTGGGTAGTGTTTATAGGTAGACTGTTTTTTAACTTACGCGGTAGTTAGGCGCTTCTTTGGTGATAGACACATCATGAACATGAGATTCCCCCATACCGGCAGATGTCACCTTAACGAACTGAGGCTTAGTGCGTAGTTCATCTATCGTTGCACAACCGGTTAATCCCATAGCAGAGCGTATACCACCAATTTGTTGATGGATAATGTTAGCAATTGGTCCTTTATAAGCAACGCGTCCTTCAATGCCTTCAGGTACCAGTTTTTCTGCATTTTTACTATCTTGGAAATAGCGATCAGAAGACCCATGACTTTGATTCATCGCACCTAAAGAGCCCATGCCTCGATATGATTTATAGTAACGGCCTTGGTAAAGCTCCACTTCGCCCGGTGCTTCTTCTGTACCAGCTAACATGCTGCCAACCATAACCGAACTAGCCCCAGCGACAATCGCTTTTGCAATATCGCCAGAAAAACGAATTCCACCATCGGCTATGACTGGAATATCTCTGTCGGCCAGTGCTTCAACGGCATCCGATATCGCCGTAATTTGTGGTACACCGCACCCCGTCACTATACGTGTTGTACAAATTGAGCCAGGGCCAATTCCAACTTTAACTGCATCAACACCTGCATCAGCTAACGCAATAGCCCCTTCACCAGTGGCTACATTACCAGCAACAATTTGCAAATCTGGATAGGCTCCGCGTACTTTTTTAACACTATCAATGACACCTTGAGAATGGCCATGTGATGTGTCGATAAGTAATACATCAACACCAGCCTCAACCAAGAGTTGAATACGCTCATCCGTTCCAGCACCAACACCAACGGCTGCACCTACACGCAGGCGGCCAAACTCGTCTTTGCAGGCGTTCGGCTTACTTTCTGCTTTTTGGAAATCTTTAACCGTAATCAATCCATTTAACTTGAACTCGTCATCAACGACGAGAATCTTCTCAATGCGATGCTCGTGCATCAGTTCAAGTACCAACTCAGACTTGGCACCTTCCTTCACTGTGACCAATCGTTCTTTCGGTGTCATCACATTTGAAATAGGCATATCTAGGTTTTTTTCAAACCGAAGATCACGCCCAGTCACTATTCCGATCAGGCTATTGTTTTCGTCAACCACTGGAAACCCGGAATAGCCATGCTGATTACTCAGCAGATTAACTTCTCCAATACTAATGTCTGCCGTTACTGTCATTGGGTCAGATACAACACCACTCTCGTACTTTTTAACCTGACGGACTTTATGTGCCTGCTGTTCAGCCGACATATTCTTGTGGATAAACCCCATTCCACCTTCCTGAGCCAATGCAATGGCAAGTCGCGATTCTGTAACAGTATCCATAGCAGCGGACACGAAAGGGGTATTAAGCATCACTTTGCGCGTTAAGCGCGTTTTAAGATCGGCTGTATGAGGTAAAACGGTCGAGTGACCTGGCACTAACAATACGTCATCAAATGTGAGTGCTTCTTTGGCGAGTCTTAACATGGCAACCATACCTTAATTGATAATTGAGTTGCTGCGGGATTGTAGTCGTTTTGCTGGGTTAGGTAAACTGATATTAGACAAAGTAAGCATTTTATTTAGCATGACTCATGCCAATAAAGAATTAATTATTCTTTTTACTCAATTCGCTCTAGGGCATGTTGCTCTTGTGCCCACCAAACATTACCCTATGACAATCGTGCCATTCAAAAAATCATCATGTTTAGTGCTTCAAAAAACCAACACATCATATCCATAACACAGCTCAACCGCCTGTCTAGATCAATACTAGAGTCCGAGATTGGCCAAGTCTGGGTGTCAGCAGAAATATCTAACTTGGTTATGGCAAGCTCAGGTCATTGGTACTTCACGCTGAAAGATCAAAAAGCACAGGTAAGAGCGGCGATGTTCAAAGGCGCTAACCGCTCAGTTGGCAAAAAACCGAAAGAGGGTGACAAGGTCTTAGTCAGGGGTAAGATTGGTATCTATGAAGCGCGAGGTGACTACCAACTTATTGTTGAGCACTTGGAACCTGAGGGAGAAGGCCGTCTCAAACAAGAGTTTGAGAAGCTCAAACAGAAGCTCAACTCAGATGGCTTATTTACCCAAGAAACTAAACAAACATTACCTAATAGTATTACTAGAGTGGGCATTGTTACTTCGCCAACAGGTGCAGCCGTACAAGATATACTGACCGTCTTGAAACGCAGAAACCCTGCCATTAAGGTTGTTATATACCCTGTCATGGTCCAAGGGCAACAAGCCGCTGAACAAATTTCAGAGGCTATTCAACAGGCGAATGAGCGTAAAGACACAGATGTATTAATAGTCGGTCGTGGCGGAGGCTCTCTCGAAGATTTATGGTGTTTTAATGATGAGCGTTTAGCACATGTTATTTTTAACTCCGAATTACCTGTTATTAGCGCGGTAGGCCATGAGATAGACTTTAGCATTGCTGATTTAGTTGCTGATTTAAGAGCCCCAACGCCATCAGCCGCGGCAGAGCTTGTCAGCACCGACCAAAATCAGTTGAAGCATAAGATTAACCAACGAAGAGATCAGTTATTTCGTTCCCTAACACAGTTTATACAACGCAAAACACTGCAGCTTGAGAGTAAACGAAATCAGCTCGACCAATTTCACCCAAGTCAACAGCTATCCCAACAACAGCAGCACCTTGATCATCTAACGCTTAAACTGAAGCATGCAATGATTCAACGACTACAAAGAGACAAAGTACAACTGTCAAATCTTAAAATAGCAGTAGAACGAAACACACCGAGCCAGAGAATGAAAGAACTAAATCATAAATTACAGAGGGCTCAATCGACGCTTATTAATCAGATAAAGGCGATATTAATATCATCCAATAATAAGTTAGCCACAAATGCACAAATCCTTAACACCGTAAGCCCTTTGGCAACACTATCTCGAGGCTATAGTATAAGTTTTAAGGAAGGGACTATTGTTAAGAGCACAGCCGAGTTGAATGAAGGGGATATCTTAGAAACTCGTTTCGCAGATGGCTGTATTAAGAGCCGACTTATGTAAACAGTTTCATACGCTCATTTAATAAAAAAACTGAGTAATTTCAAGCTTTTCGATAGAAACCAAGCAACTTTTAAAAAAAAAGGCTGCGAAAGTTGATAAAAAACCATAGAATAATGAATGTCGCTACAGGAACAATGTGGCGTCCTCTAAAATCTACCAATTTCATGAATACCTTTGACGCAGCTTGCTGCGTCATTTTTTTATCTTGACAGTAAATCCTCAAAGACTGTTTTGATGTAATACCAATTGCATAAGAACAGATTCAGCTTACTTTCGCTTGTTGTGGCGGTCCATCAAACGACGTCGTTTTCTCTGTTGTGCCAAACTAAGCTCACTCTTATTCGCCTCAAATGGATTGGCACCTTCTCTGAATTCAATTTTTATTGGTGTCCCCATACTCTGTAAAGACTTACGATAGTAGTTCATCATATAGCGCTTGTAGGAGTCAGGCAGATCCTTCACTTGATTACCATGAATAACAATCACTGGAGGATTGTAGCCGCCAGCATGCGCATACTTCATCTTAACGCGTCTACCACGCACCATTGGAGGCTGGTGATCTTGCTGAGCCAATTCCATAATACGTGTTAGCATGGACGTATTAATACGTTTAGTTGCTGAAGCATAAGCTTCTTGAACGGACTCAAACAAATGCCCAACACCTGTACCATGTAACGCAGAGATAAAGTGTAGACGAGCAAAGTCAATAAACCCTAATCGCCGATCAAGCTCACGTTTAATTTCATCTTTAATGAAACTATCAAGTCCATCCCATTTATTAACAGCTAACACAAGCGAGCGACCAGAATTTAAGACAAACCCCAGCAAACTAAGATCTTGATCAGTGATACCTTGAGTAGCATCGATGACGAGTAATACGACATTCGCTTCCTCAATGGCTTGTAACGTTTTTACAATAGAAAACTTTTCTACAGCTTCTGACACTTTACGCTTTTTACGGACACCTGCTGTATCAATTAGAATATATTCGCGCTCATCGCGCTCCATCGGAATATATACACTATCTCGCGTAGTGCCGGGCATATCAAATACAACAACGCGTTCTTCACCGAGTATCCTGTTAGTAAGCGTTGATTTACCCACATTGGGTTTACCAACAATAGCGAGTTTAATCGGTGAGTTAACTAACTGTTCAAGCTGTTCTTCTGCATCTAACTCTTCTGACTCAACAACAGCTTGCACTTCCATATCAGGAAAATCAGATTCAAGCGGCGCTAACGCATTGTTCAATAAGTTACTGATGCCTCTACCGTGAGCAGCTGCAATTTGTTGTATGTTCCCCAGCCCTAGCTGGAAAAACTCTGCTGTTTCACTATCACCATCAATACCATCAACTTTGTTAGCGACTAAGAATAGCGTTTTCTCTTGCTTTCTTAAGTAATCAGCAATGGCTTGATCCGCAGCTGTTACACCATCACGGGCATCAACTAAGAAAAAGATAACATCAGCCTCATCGACCGCTAGTAAGGATTGCTCAGCCATGAGAACATCAATGCCTTCCTCATCGCCACTAATACCGCCAGTATCCACCACGATGAACTGACGATCCTCAAACTTTGCTTGCCCGTACTTTCTATCTCTCGTTAGACCAGGGAAATCAGCAACCAACGCATCTCTTGTGCGTGTCAAACGGTTAAATAATGTCGATTTTCCAACGTTTGGGCGCCCAACAAGAGCGACAACAGGTAACATATTTTTTTCCTTCGTTGTACTTAAAACGTAAAAGCGGCCACGGGTTACCCCATAGCCGCTTTTAGAAAACTAACAAATACTATGGCGTTAACAGAGCAACGACTTTTCCGTCACGCGTCTGAGTATAGACCGTATTTCCGTCGACTGTTGGTGTGACATAAATAGATTCATCTTCATCATTACCACCCACTTTAACACGCGCAACCATTTCACCATCAGATTGATTCAACCAGTGCATGATACCGTATCGGTCGCCGAGAACAAGGTAATCGGATACAGGCTGAGCAGCCGTCACCTCACGGTTATTTAAGCCGCTCTGACTCCAAAGCTCGATACCATTTCGTCGATCTAGAGCAAAGACATTACTATTAGCATCTACCAAGAACAAACTATTACCTTCAATACTAATTCGGCGAGAAGATTTATATTCGCGACTCCAAACAATACGCCCAGATCGCAACTCAACCGCCGCCAATGTTCCGTCGTAGGAAATCACATAACCAATTCCCCCCAGAACAAGAGGTTTACCGTCAATATCTATAATACGCTCTAACTCTGTAGCGCCTGTAGGTTTACCGATAGGTTGCTCCCACGCTATTTGCCCAGAATCGGCTATAACAACTGCTAATCGCCCTGAAGCGGTACCCGTAATAATACCACCGGATGCAGCAACTGGTGCAGAAACACCTCTGAGAGATAATGGTGGAACTTCAGATTCATACGTCCAACGTTGTTCACCTGTTTCAGCATCTAACGCAAACAGCGTACCTGCTCCTGTATTAAAAGCGACAATACCCTCATCTATAGCAGGCTCTGCTAGTACTTCACCTTTAACCGTCTTATGCCATATGGTTTCACCAGTCTTCGCATCTAGTGCGTAAACATCACCATTTTCGGTACCGAAGAAAACTTTCTCATAGGCAACACCTAATCCACCACCGATCTTAGCCGATATTCTTTTTTGCCAAAGCCGACTAATAAAGAAGAAAAAGCCTTTCTTTTCATATTCAGAAAAATTACGTTGCCAGACACGTTTTCCGTCTTCAGGATTGAACGCTACAACTTTACCATGACGATCTGCTACATATAGCGTCTCATAGGCATACGCTGGCTTTAACTTAGAATAATAGTCCTTTATACCTTTACCAATATCTTTTGACCAAAGCTTCTCAGGTTGAAACTCTTCTGCTATTGGTTCAAGGCGCTTACGTTCTAACTTTTCTTTGTTAACAAACCAAGTACCGGGATTTGTCCAAGTCGGTAAGCTAGAACAGCCACTTAAGCCTAATGATGCAATGAACAATAACAATATTAGCCGAGTGCTCAAATTACTCTCCATCCACGCGTTCTGCAGCTAAATTATCGAGCTTCATCTGAACAAGCGTATTATTCTCTTTGTCTTCTATTGATGCACTGTAAGCTGCCCTAGCTTTATCAAAGTTACCTTGAGCTTGGTATACATCACCTTTGATTTCATTTACCTGTGCACTAAACGCAACCTGTTCAACACTAGCTAATGTAGACAAAGCTTGATCGTAGTTTTCTTCCTGTTTGTATATTCTTGAAAGTCTGATATTCGCGACACTTTTGATAACATCATCTTTACTATTCTCAGCCGCCCATTTCAGTTGCTTAGTTGCTTCAGCAAAATCTTCTCTGACTACAGCCTCTTTAGCCACTTGTAAAGCGGCTAGCACAGCATAACCACTGCTACCACTTTCATTGACAAAATCCACAGCTGAATTAATACTGGCACTATCTTGTGCCAATTCCTCAACTACAGTTTCATAAGCAACAGAAGCTTGCTCTTTAGCTGCCAATTGTTCCGCGGAGTAATAACGCCATCCCGATAATCCACCAAGCCCTATAACAGCGCCTAAAATGATAGCTATGCCATTTTCTTTCCAAAACTTCTTGATCGCTTCGACCTGCTGCTCTTCAGTCTCTAAATCTTGCATTTTTTCCTCTTACTTCTTATTCATAATCGCGCTTGTGGTTCCACCATCAAGCACAAAAAGTTTCATGATTAGTTCAATAAAACAGTCACTAATTGCTCAAGGCTCATAGACTGCTGTTCTTTTTGCTCTCGCATATATTTCACAGTAACTTGTTCAGCTTCAGCTTCTTTATCGCCAATAATTAACGTAATCGCAGCGCCACTAGCGTCAGCTCTCTTCATTTGCTTCTTAAAATTTCCGCCACCACAATGGCTCAATATTTTAAGGTTTGGTAATTCGTTTCTCAATGTTTCTGCCACTCTTACAGAAAAAGCTTCTGCGACATTCCCTAGAGCACTAACATATATATCAGGCTTTGAAGATACATTTGTCATTAAATTAAGTTCTTGCAACATAAGAACTAAACGTTCAAGGCCCAGTGCAAACCCCACAGCGGGTGTTGTTTTGCCACCAAGTTGCTGGACTAAACCATCATATCGACCACCTGCACAGACAGTACCTTGCGCTCCCAGAGAGTCAGTGACCCACTCAAATACGGTACGATTGTAATAGTCTAAGCCACGCACTAAAGCAGGGTTAACTCGATATTGGATGCCGCAAGCGTCCAAACGTTCCCTTAGTTGAACAAAATGTGCTTCAGAATCGGCATCTAAACAATCAATCAATTTAGGAGCGTCAGCCACAATAACCTGTACATCAGGGTTTTTACTGTCTAAAACTCTAAGTGGGTTGGTGTCCAGCCGCCTTAAACTGTCTTCATCAAGTGCTTCTTTGTGTTCCCTGAGGTATTTGACTAACGTTTCTTTATAAGCCACCCGAGCTTCATTAGAACCTAAGGAGTTAAGCTCAAGCACAACATGTTCTGACATACCGAGCATTTTCCATAGACGGGCAGTCATCAGAATAAGCTCAATATCAATATCAGGGCCATCTAACCCATATGTTTCAACACCGAATTGATGAAACTGACGATAACGCCCCTTTTGTGGGCGCTCGTGCCTGAACATCGGCCCCATATACCAAAGCCGTTGTTGCTGATTGTATAAAAGACCATTCTGGATACCTGCTCTCACTGCACTGGCAGTGCCTTCTGGGCGAAGTGTTAGGCTGTCCCCATTACGATCATCGAAAGTGTACATCTCTTTTTCAACAATATCAGTCACTTCACCAATGGATCGTTTGAATAAATTAGTGCTTTCAACAATAGGTGTTCTGATTTCTTGATAGCCATAACTAGACACAAGCTGACGAATTGTATCCTCAACAAACTGCCACTGCGTTGATTGTTCAGGCAGGCAATCATTCATGCCCCTAATGGCCTGTATATTCTTACTCACAGAATGTCCTATCGTTCTTTATATTCAATGTCTTCTGGTCGTTAATACGAAAAAGCCCCGCATTATAGGGGCTTTCTTGAAAAACGTAAAATAATACTATGACTCTATTATGATACGCTTTAATTAACCTCAGCTGAGTCAAAAATAGTCTTCACTAATCGACCTCTACTTGATTAACTGCGATACGGTTACTTTCATCCAGCAAAGTTGCTTTCGCTCTGATACGCTTTTCAAGCTGATCAACTAATTCATCATTTTTCAAACGCTCTTTTTGACGCTTACCATCCAAGTAAAAGCCACTCATATTGCGCGCGCCCGTTAAGCCAAGATCAGACACTTCTGCTTCTCCAGGGCCATTAACCACACAGCCGATAATTGACACATCCATAGGCGTCAAAATATCTTCTAACCTTTCCTCTAACGCATTGACTGTCCCGATAACATCAAACTCTTGCCTCGAACAGCTAGGACAGGCAATTAAATTAATACCTCTAGAACGTATGCGCAGCGATTTAAGAATATCGAAACCGACTTTGATTTCTTCTTCAGGGTTAGCTGCTAACGAAATACGTACAGTATCGCCAATGCCCTCAGCTAGAAGCATACCTAAACCTACAGAACTTTTTACAGCTCCAGCCCTAAAACCACCGGCCTCAGTAATCCCTAAATGTAATGGTTGTTCAATTTGTTTAGCAAGGAGTCGATATGCACCGACAGCGAGAAAGACATCAGACGCCTTAACGCTCACTTTAAATTGATCAAAGTTGAGCTTATCTAAAATATCAATATGGCGCATCGCGGATTCGAGGAGCGCTTCAGGTGTAGGTTCACCATACTTTTCTTGAATATCTCTTTCTAAAGATCCACCGTTAACACCAATACGGATAGGGATATTCTTATCTTTAGCGCAATCAACAACCGAGCGAACACGTTCTTCGTTGCCTATATTACCTGGATTAATACGCAAACAATCGACACCATACTCGGCCACCTTAAGTGCGATTCTGTAATCAAAATGAATATCGGCAATCAGTGGTACATCTACTTGTTGCTTTATACGCTTAAAAGCTTCGGCAGCGTCCATGGTAGGAACGGATACTCTGACAAGTTCCCCACCAACAGCCTGAATTCGTTTAATCTGAGCTACCGTTGCTTCTACATCCGTTGTTTCAGTATTGGTCATAGACTGCACAGCAATGGGAGCCCCATCACCTATGGGCACATTGCCAACGTAAATACGTGTAGATTGTCGGCGGTTAATAGGAGATTCTGAAAACATAACTACTCCTGTAATGGCAGCTCAAACTTAGCCGTTTGCCCTGCTGGGAATTGACTCATATCAACAGCGTCACCTGCCATGCTGATTTGAACAGCTTGAGGAGCTCCAAGCGTTACTTCAAAAGGTGGAACGCCGGGAACAGTCATCACATAGCCCGATCTTTTCACACCTATAGCTATCGTTTCTCCTGTCGAATCAATCACGCTTACCCAACAGTCATCAGCAAACTCAAAAATAAGCTCTACCGATACAGCTGCAAAACTATCAAACGCCGTATCTTCCGTTGTGCTTTCAATGCTTTCTGTTAACGGTACATCGTTAACAGGTATTACATCGCTCAACTCTACGCTGCTATCTGTAGAAGGTTGTCCATTGTCCAAGTTTTCTGCCGTTTCACCTAGAAGCTCTTCGGCATCGTCAACTAGCGATCCAATATCATTCGCTGACCCCGTTAGGTCATTATTTTGATCAGCAGCAATGTCATCGACCTCGGTGTCACGTTCGTTACTCGGGACGGGCTGATCATTTTGGACAGACTGCGAAGTCCCCAAACTCTCACTTTCTTGTTCAATAGGTGACTGTGAAGATCTATTTAACGATACTTGAGCGACAGGAGCTTCTTCCGTTTGTTGGAACCACCACAAAACCGATAGTGCAATCACTATTGCAATGATAAAATAAGTAACCATCATCAAGCGTGCATCACTCGTTTGCTTAGCCATACGCCTCGAAAAACTTTGAAGTTTGGCCGGCTCTTTAGCAACAGAGTTCATTCGCTCAAAGGCTTGGAGAACTTCAGTTTCACTTACATCTACAAATTTTGCATAAAGCTTTAAGTAGCCCTTAGTAAAAGTTGTCGACAAATTACTATCGTCTTCATCATTTTCGATAGCTTCAATGTTATGTGCCCTAAGGTTAATTTTGCTCGCTACCTGTTCAAGGCTCAACCCTTTAGTTTCTCTCGCGGCTTTAAGTAATTCGCCTGGTGTTGGAAGGCTAGGCTCTTGCACAACAGATTCTTGTTCACTCATTTTGTACTTATTGTCCTTCAGTAACTTGGGCAAGTGGCGACACGCGTAATTTCTTGCCTGTATAAATGGATGATGCGCTCGCCAAGTTATTCCACTCAATCAAACGTTGCATTCTCACATTATATTTGATGGATATGCGATATAAATTCTCGCCTTCTTTAACCGTGTGGTAAGCCGGCTCATCGCTATCTTCTGACGAGGGTTTTGCCTCAATATCAGCAGGCTTAGGTTCACTTTCTACCACTCTGTTCGCTGGTATTTTGCGTACTATCTTTAATGATGGGTTTTCAACCAGAGTGTTTCGTTGTTCTTTGGCCTCAAAGTCTAATGCAAGAAAAGCTTTACTCAATTCATGAGAAGGAAACATCTGCAACATAATATTGCCATAACCTTTCGCGCCTTCAGTATTTTGCAAACCTTGCTCTACTTGAATCCATAACCAAAGGCTTTGCGGCGATACTTGACTCACTCGATCATAACGCTGCAAATAGCCTTTAGCCTGTGGCCATTGCTCAGTCTTTACCAGCAATTCCGTCATCAATCTCAAACTCTTAGCTCTTCTTGGTTGATGGTTAATGGCACTGCTCAAATAAACAACGGCGTCGTTGTACTTCTCTTGAGTTTGACTGCAAATAGCCAAGTTTTCATAGGTTTCGGCTACGTTGTTATAAGCCGTATTTTTAACTGCCGACAAAAAATACCGTTTTGCTTTGTCGTAATCGCCTTGTTGACACAAGAAGGCACCATAGCTGTTCGCTATGTCAGCATTATTTCTGTCTCTACTGATAGCTTCTTTGTAGGAATCATCAGCTAAATCAACTTCCCCTACCACTTGATAATAATAAGCTAGACCATAATGAGCTTCAGCTAAATAAGGCGCAAACTGCAAGGCTTTGTCTAGATTAAACTTCGCTTGGCTGTAGTTACCATTCTTTAGATAATTTAATCCCAGCGAAACACGAGTCTTTGCTGCTTTTTCCTCGTCAAATTCACCCGGACCCACGCCGTCGACGTTGCTACTACCAGCGCAAGCTGTTAGCCAGATCATAATGATCAGTATAAGTAAGAGTCGCATTTGATTCATGGCATTCATCAGCATTCGGGTTATTTAGCCATTTTTACCGAAATTTGCTCTCCCTTCACCTGTTTTTTTAACATACGCTTAGTTCTATCAACCACATCACCAACTAGTTGACCACAAGCAGCGTCGATATCATCTCCACGCGTCTTGCGAACAATAACGGTCAAGTCATAGCTCATGAGTATTTTTGCAAACCTGTCTATTTGTGAATTACTGGTGCAAGTATAAGGTGAGCCAGGGTATGGGTTAAAAGGAATTAGATTAATTTTACAAGGCGTACCTTGCATCACCTCTGCGAGTTGATGCGCTTGCTCGTGGCTATCATTAATACCTTTGAGCATGACATATTCTACTGTTACACGCCCTTGATTAGCGTTTGATTTTGCCAAATAACGTCTAACACCTGCCAGAAACGCTTCGATATTATACTTTTTGTTCACAGGTACAATAACATCACGCAAATCATCAGTTGGTGCATGAAGTGATATAGCCAATGCCACGTCAATTTGGTCTCCCAGCATATCTAGCGCAGGAACAACACCAGAGGTACTCAAGGTGACTCGACGTTTTGATAAGCCAAAACCATAATCGTCCATCATAATGTCCATTGCTGGGACAACATTCTTAAGATTGAGTAAAGGCTCACCCATACCCATCATAACGACATTAGTTATTGGGCGCTTTGATGTATCACTGGAAAGGCCAAGCGTAGTAGCTACTCGCCAAACTTGGCCGATAATTTCAGAAACTGTTAAATTACGATTAAAACCCTGTTGTGCCGTTGAACAAAAAGTACACTCCAGTGCACAACCAACTTGCGAGGAGACGCATAAAGTCGCGCGATCGGCTTCAGGGATCCAGACAGTTTCAACTTCCTGTCCACCATCAAGACGAATAACAAATTTTATCGTGCCATCTGTTGCCTGCTGTTGAAAAGCAATTTCCGGAGCAGAGACAATACAGTTTGCTTTAAGTTTCTGACGTAAAACCTTGTTGAGATTGGTCATCTCATCTATGTCATCTATACCGTGATGGTATAACCACTTCATAACCTGATCAGCTCTAAAAGGCTTTTCACCAATGGACGCAAAATAATCTCGTAGGCCTTTTCGATTAAAGTTAAGTAAGTTAACTTTTGGGGCACTTGATGATGCATCATTTTGCTGAATATCAACTTGATGAGTCATGAATGGACAACCTCGTATGAACACGTCATTAACTAGCTTAAAAGCCAGTTATTTATTATATCTCGTTTTGGTATCGATCAGTAGGAAATACTGTTACTGCTTATTTACGCTATGCACAAAAAAGGGAGCACAAGCTCCCTTTGTGAATCATTAGATTGTGCTTATCGAGTACGAGGACAAAGCTCTTCGTCAGTAAAGAAATAAGCAATCTCACGAGATGCAGACTCTGGTGCATCTGAACCATGACAAGCATTCTCGTCAATAGATGCTGCATAATCAGCTCTAAGTGTTCCAGCTAGCGCTTCTGCTGGGTTAGTAGCACCCATAATCTCTCTGTTCTTTAAGATCGCATTTTCGCCTTCAAGTACTTGAACCATAACTGGACCAGACGTCATGAAAGCAACAAGGGCACCGAAGAATGGACGTTCGCTATGCTCCGCATAAAAGCCTTCTGCTTGCTCTTTGCTGAGGTGTACCATTTTAGCTGCAACGATTCGCAAGCCGGCTGTTTCAAAACGATTGTATATTGCGCCGATAACATTCTTTGCAACAGCATCAGGTTTTACGATAGAAAAAGTGCGTTCAAGAGCCATTTTTCGAATCTCCAAAAATAAGGGTTTAAAAAATTTCGCGGATTATATGCAAAAACATCACAGATGACTAGGGCCTATGATGAAACCCAAACTTCCGAACCACCAAACTGAACAAAAAACAAACAGAAATCTATTTAGAAAACTTAGTGTTTGCACGAAATCAAGCTTAATTTAAATTTTTGTAACAAAAACACTGTACAGTTAATTCAACATTGATTATAACGTTCATAAGGTGTTAACAATTTTTTTACATGCGCTTCAAAACAACACCTTGCTATTGTACTTCATATTGGCAATAAACTAGATAGGAGATATCTACGTGGATAAGTCAGATTTAATGTCATCAATAGACATAAAAAGTAAAACAACAAAAAGTAAAAGCAAAAAGCTGCGTTGGCGAGAAATTGAGGAAATACAAGATCGCCATCGGCTCGAAAAAGAATTAGAAGACTTCGCATTTTTAGACGATTCTGATTTTCTAGCGTTAGAAAGGTAAGAAAGAAAAAGCCCCAACAATCAACATGTCGGGGCTTTTTTTATTGCTGTCATTATCTAGAGCTTGTTGATCTTTGCTCTATGGTTTTGACTCATACTTATATGCTTACCATTGCATTGGACACCGCGATCAAAAGCCTTTATGTAGAACAAAGCCTAAACAGCAAAAGCCTAAACAGCACATCTTTCAGTACCTTTTTAGACTTGCCAGTTGATAGGACTGCGCCCGCTACTTTCTAAAAATTGGTTTGCTTGGCTGAAGTGCTTACATCCAAAGAATCCGCGATACGCTGACAATGGCGAAGGATGTACTGATTGCAAAACTCGATGGCGCTTTTGCTCTATTCGAGCACCTTTCTTTTGAGCGTGACTACCCCAAAGCATAAAGATAACGCCTTCTTTATGTTGGTTGATTTGCTCAATGACTCTGTCTGTAAAGGTTTCCCAGCCGATGTTTGCATGTGAATGTGCCTGCCCTTGCTCTACCGTCAATACAGTATTCAGTAATAGTACTCCCTGCTCTGCCCAAGCCGCTAAATTGCCATGAGACGGGATCTGAAATCCCTCAATATCTGATTCCAGTTCTTTAAAGATATTCACTAAGGAGGGTGGTTGCTTCACATTCCCTAGTACTGAAAAACACAAACCATGCGCTTGATTAGGTCCGTGATAAGGATCTTGACCTAAAATCACTACTTTGGTTTGTTCAAATGACGTCAACTTAAATGCATTGAACATATCTGGCGCGGAAGGATAAACAACAATGCCTTCTTGTCGGCGCTGTTCAACGTAGCTTAATATTTGTTTAAAATAAGGCTTTTGCTTCTCTTCACCAATAACATCTTGCCACTGCGCCATAGTATCCCACCTAGCTTAATAAGCTATTAGCGACAAAACATGCGCTTTTAACTTGCTAAAATCATTTTCAAGTGTTGCAGACAACCCTTCTTTTCCAGCGCATTCTGCAAGCTCGGTAGGTAAGCTAATAGGTTGTCCTAGCACGTTTTCTACTGTTTCTCTGAACTTCGCAGGGTGAGCTGTGCCTAAAAATATGCCAACTTCATCTTCCACTAAATCGCGCTTCAGCGCTTTATAAGCAATAGCTGCATGTGGTTCACTCACATAGCCAAGCTGTGCCAGTTGCCGCATTGCGACCTGTGTGTATTCCTCATCAATAGACTGGCCTGTGAGAATGTCCTTGGATAGGTAACCATGCTCAACAAGAGCCTCTATCCTCGGCCAATTATTTGGTTGGCTTACATCCATGGCATTTGACATAGTCTCTTGGGTGGGGTTTGGGGACCATTCTCCCGTTTTCAAATAACGAGGAACTGTATCATTCAAATTGGTAGCTGCTATGAAACGCTTGATAGGTAGCCCAAGTACTTTCGCTATCATACCTGCTGTTAAGTTACCAAAATTACCACTAGGAACAGAAAACACTAATGCCTTTCGTTTATCTTCGGGTAATTGTGCTACAGCTTCAAAGTAATAGCATACTTGCGCTAGTAATCGGCTTATATTGATTGAGTTTGCCGAGTTTAAATGCAGATCTTCTTTCATCACTTGATCATCAAAAGATTGCTTCACAAGCTTCTGGCAATCATCGAAATCACCTGCGATAGCAACAGTATGAATATTACCTCCAAGCGTCGTAAACAACTTCTCTTGGAGCTGGCTTATCTTTCCTTTCGGATAAAGAATAACAACATTAATACCTGGAATATTGTAGAAAGCATGCGCGACAGCGGCACCAGTGTCACCCGATGTTGCCGTCAAAATGGTTATTGGTTCACCACCAGCAATGGTCGACAAGCACTGTGCCATAAAACGGCCACCGAAATCCTTAAATGCCAAAGTAGGCCCATGAAATAGCTCTAAGCAATACATGTTGTCGTCTATAGGAATCAAAGGTGCGTCAAATGAGAAGGCTGTTCGTACAATAGCATCTATATGTTCAGCCGATATCTCTTCACCAATTAAGTGCTTGATGATTTGTTGCGAACGTTCGACTAAAGGCAATTTAAGCAAAGCATTAATGTCTGCTATCTGCGTCAATTTATCCGGAAAAAACAGCCCCTGCCCTTTTCCCAAACCTTGTTTAACAGCCTGGCTAAAACTGACTGCTTCATTCTCATCTTTTAAATTAAACAATTTCACTAAAAAATACCTTGTTCACTTCTTTCGCAGGCTTTACCCACACTTTTTCATTCCTATCACGCTAGAGCGTGTTGAGCACCCTCTATATCCAGGGAGCATAGTCGACTAAAACCAGTCGTATTCTGAACATAATTCTTATCCAACCAAGATTGCACTTCTTGCATTGCGGCTAAGTTCTCTCCAATGCAAAAAACCGTTGGGCCAGAACCTGAAATTCCAAAGGCATCTGCTCCATTAGACAACGCAAATTGTCGTGCATCGTCAAAATTTGGGAGCAAAGACTTACGTGCAGGCTCTGCAATATGATCAACTATCATTTGTGCAGCAAGCCGCCGATCATTTCGATGCAATGCATCTGTAAATACGGCTAATTGACGTCCAAAGGTCAGCGTATCCTGCAACGAAATAGTAGCGGGTACTATTTCCCTAGCAGCTGCTGTAGAGACACTCAAGCCGGAATAACAAACAACCCAATACCACTCCTTAATCACCGGTAAACTAGACGCTATCGACTCTTCCTGTCCAGTGACTAACGTTAGACCTCCCAAAAAACTTGGTGCGACATTATCATAATGGACACTACCACTAATCTGACCTTCTAGAACTCCCATAATTTTCAACAACTCATGCTGACTAAAAGGGCTGTCATAATAAACATTTAATCCATACAGAGCTGCCACGATAGAGCTTGCACTGCTGCCCAAACCACTGCCAATCGGCAAAGATTTGGTTAGCTTCATTGCGACAGGTTCAACAGCCTTTCCACAAAGCGACATTTGACGGCTAAATTCCCTGTAACATTGCGCCACTATATTATTGTCAATTCCTTGAGGCAGCTTATGCGCAAAATCACCGTCAACGACCAAACTGAATTTTTCAGCAGCTTTAATTTCTACTTCATCCCCAAACACACTACCGTCTATAGGCTTAAGCGCTGCTCCTAACAGATCAAACCCTAAACCTACGTTACCTATAGATGCTGGGGCATAGGCTCGTATTGCCATCTATAAATCCTGTTTCCAAGGCATTGTTCTCAACACATCTGCGAATACACCTGCTGCTGTCACAGCGGCTCCAGCTCCATAACCTCTAATAACAAAAGGTATGGGTTGATAATACTCACTGTATATTGCTAACGCATTCTCACCATTTTTAACGGCATGCAACGGATTATCTTGCCCCACAGATTGAATTGAAACGACGCACTTATTATCTTCAATGTTGCCAACATAACGCAAAACTTGACCGTTGGCTTTAGCCTTTTTGACTTTATCTGAATAAAACGCATCAAGCTTGGACAAATTCTCCATGAAATCATCAATATCACCACTCGCATCAAAATCATCAGGCAATACAGATTCAACTTCAATATCTTCTAATTCAAGATAGATATTAGCTTCTCTGGCCATAATCAGTAATTTCCGAGCGACATCAGTACCGCTAAGATCATCGCGTGGGTCGGGTTCTGTGAACCCATTATCTTTAGCAACTTTTGTTGATTCTGACAGGCTAAGTCCTTCATCCAATTTACCAAAAACAAAAGATAAAGAACCACTCAATATCCCCTCAAATTTTTTCAGTTTATCACCGGCATAAATCAACTTTTGTAGGTTTTCAATAACGGGTAAGCCTGCACCAACATTAGTTTCATATAGAAACTGACGATTCGTCTGCTGAGCAACACTTCGTAAATTCTTATAGTATTCGACACTTTGCGTGTTGGCCTTTTTATTAGGTGTCACAACGTGAAAACCTGCAGAAAGGAATTCGACGTATTGCGAGGCAACTTGATCACTGCTAGTACAGTCGACGATAACTGGGTTAACTAAGCTATTATCATTAACAAAAGATGTTAACATTTCAGTAGAGAACGTTTTACTCGCCTTGGCCAAATCGCTTTGCCAGCCATTATTTAAATTAATGCCATTACCTTCTAACAGTAGCTGTTTGCTGTTAGCGATACCGTAGACATTAAGCCTAATATTCCTTTCAAGTAACATACCTTGCTGACGATTAATTTGGGCCAGTAACTCCTTACCGACTGTGCCACAACCCAGTATAAAAACATCGATAGTATGTTGGTTAGAAAAGAATTTTTGATGTACCACTTTGACCGCCTTCTTGGCTTTATCTGCATCAATGACTGTTGAAATTGAACGCTCAGAGGAACCTTGAGCAATCGCAATATGGTTGATCCTCGCCTGAGATAACGATGCAAAAAACTTTGCAGCTAATCCTCTAATTTTTTTCATGCCGTCACCGACTAGGGTAACAATGGCGAGGTTTCTCTTTAATTCAATAGGCTCCAGTAACTGGTTGCTAAGTTCTAGCTGAAATGTGTCATCAAGCAGATTTAGTGCACTTTCTGCATCTTTGTCATGAACACAGAAACTAATACTGTATTCAGAGGAGGATTGTGTAATCAACACAATGGATATACTCGCATTAGACATGGCTTCAAAAACTCGGCTCGCCATACCGACCATGCCTTTCAAGCCTGGGCCAGCTACGTTGAACATAGCAACATTTTCGAGGTGGGATATCCCCTTAACACTTGTCCACTGAGAGCTTGTTTCATTACTGATCAACGTGCCCGGTGCAGAAGGATTCAACGTATTTTTGATCAAACAGGGAATATGGTGTTGCGCAATAGGGCCGATAGTTTTTGGATGAAGTACTTTAGCACCGAAGTACGACAACTCCATGGCTTCCTGATAGCTGAGTTTATCAAGTAAAATAGCATTCTCAACTTGGTTGGGATCAGCATTATAGACACCATCAACATCTGTCCATATTTCACACGCATCAGCATCCAAACAAGCCGCTACTATAGCCGCTGAATAGTCAGATCCATTACGCCCTAACGTAACCTTTTCTCCCCCTAAATTCGCTGCAACAAAGCCTGGAACAATAATAACCTGGTCATCTTCTCTTTCTAACTCAGCAAACCTAGCTTTACTTAATCCTACGTCTGCAACACTGTCTAACCAATCCCCTTCTGCGACAATGTAGTCAGCGGGATCAACCACTTGATTGGATTGTCCGCAGGCAGTTAATATTTCACTAAAGAGATGTACACTGACATATTCTCCAATACTGAGTAGTTTCGCGGTAATAGATTCCGGTGCCGTTTTTAAAAGTGATATCCCTGATAACGCACTTTTTAATTCATTGAGTCGATTGTCTACATAATCCTCTAGAACAGCTACTCTGAAATCGCTTAGTTCTGTATTTAGCTCTGAAATAATCCCGTTAAGCATTTCTTGAAGCTTGCTGAATAAATCTTCGTAATTACCATCACTAGACGCTTGCTCACACAATAAAGACAAGGCATTAGTCACACCTTTAGGAGCAGACAAAACGACAGCAGTTGGCTGGTTGGCCTGCGTATCTATACAGATGTCTTTAACAGACAAATACCGCTTAGCATCAGCTAACGAAGATCCACCAAACTTTAACACTTTCACTTTAAGCTCCTAACATTCCAATAATAGTAACAGTTTGAATAACTTCTTTACGCAAAAAAAAAGCCCGTTTCCTTGAGAGGTCACGGGCTTTTACTTTTTTACTTACGCACTAGCCAGTGACCACATCCCTGAGGGTGGTCATCATGGTCATAATCGTTGAAGCGCTAGCGCGAAGAACTGTTTTCATGAATCCAATTTGCCATATAGACGTCTATACGTCAAGACGTCAAATGTATTTCTTTCAAGCAATTGGCTATAGATTACTATCTAGGTTGTTAAATAAACTCCAGCAAGTAAAGTTTAGACCTTGGAAAAGGTCACTTTTTTATCAACATAAACAATACAAGAGTAGTTAGATTTGCGTTTAGATTCAGGCTTAATTTTTAACTTAACTGAAGCCCCTCTTAAGCTATTATTCCATTTTGCTTTCTTGCTAACGGAAATGACAGAGTTTTCGCCGTAACGTTCTTTAGCAGCTTCTTGGCACATTTCTACTGCCTGACTTTTAACCTCATCTTTACTCATCTCTGCCGCACTGACACTTGATAATCCTGCGGTCATTAGAGCGAACGATACTGCTGTAAACTGAGTAACTTTCTTCATGTTCTTTCCTCACTTGCAATTAGATTGGTACTAAACGCATTAAAGAAAAAAAATGAAAAATTGTCTTACCGATTACAAAAATACGTAGCCATTTTTGAAATCGGTAATGGAAAATGATAAATCGGTCAGTCTTGCCCGGTAATTAATTCGTTGTTTCGTCTAAATTCACTCGGAGTCATTGCTTTCAAAGTTTTAAACGCTTTATTAAACGTCGTTAAAGATGCATAACCAGATTCAATCGCAATAGTCAGTATGGGTGTCTTAACAAGTTGAGGATCTGATAGGCGTTCTGCCGCATCACTAATACGATAACGATTAAGATAGTCATTAAAATTGCGATAACCTAAATGTTGATTGATTAATCGGCGTAATTGATGCTCAGGAATATTCACATAGTCCGACAGTTTCCTCATCGTCAAATCGACCTGTCGATAGCAATATTCTACTTCCATAGCATAGGTCAAACTCTTCAGCCATTGACTATCACCCAATGAAGGTATCGTCTTTTCTTTAATAATAGGCTCTGGTTCAAGTGTTTCTATGGTTTCACTCAGTAAACTAGACTTGGATATTAAAACGACATAAGCAAGGCCAAGAGAAAGTAGTGTGATGATAGCGATATTCACATTATTTAGCGCCTGAGGAAATTGTCCATACCCATAAATAAATTCACTAACGACTATCGATAGTAAAAAAATACCGGAAGAAATCGCTAGACCAACACGCAATAGGCGCCTGCATTCAACAAGATCGGAGCTCCAATTTCTAAAAATATCGAATAATCCCAATACAACCATGGAGCTCGTGCATGCTAACCCCATTGCATGCATGACAGTACCAGGTCCAGACGGCAAGGCTCCAGTACAACTTATTAACCCAACAACCAAACAAGCAGCCAACCCTAAATAATGGCCTAAATGTAGCCGAGGTTCAGCCGTTAACAATGTCGATGCAAACATCCAAAATAGTGCCGGAGTGACCATAGTCCACAACTGCAAGAGCAATAGAAAATTAGGGGCCTCAGTCACATAAGGTTGCGCCATATAACAGGCTGCACCAATAAGTTTAAGGCTCAATATACGCGCACTAATAATATGTCGATAATCGATGAGAAGCTTGGATATGATAAGAAAATGAGAACCTATAGCAGCTCCCATTAAAATCAGGAAAACGTTTTGCATAAAAAATAACTCGATAAAACTTAGTCATAATTATGACCTATTGCAGAGAGTCTCGCTAAAGAAAGTTGTAACTTTTAGTTCTAATCAACGTCAAAAACCTGATCATGCCTAACTTTATCGAACAAATATGACTAACTGGCTACAGTGCCTGCATGGTTAATCGCTATAATAAGTAACGCAAGGGACGAGATGAGTGCTAGAACCCAAGATAAAGATCTTAAACTCGCTTTATTAGCCAAATAGGCTAAATGGTAGAAAACACGCGCGAAAACAAACGCTATTGCCAAATACTGTGTTGTAATCGTCACTGCTCCAACAGCAATCACGGCTAAAACGCAAGGAGCGAATATTATAATGGCTTCAAAAGCATTCTCGTGTCCAGCTTTAGCTCTAGCACCGAACCCTGTGAGCTGCGATTGTTGTTGACGAGGGTTGTGGTTATCGTAGCCACCAAGTTTATTCATTTCCATAGCCAAAGGGATTTTCACGATAAAAGGCAATACAATAGCTATCGCTAAACAAATAAGTAACGTGGTCATGAGTTTTCCTAATTATACTAACTCTATCAAAGTAGGCCATATGCTAACCAGAAACGTGTTCAACGTATAGAGAACTTTAATCTGTGAACTCACCTGAAGTACAGACTATTATCGAGCTAGAAAATACGCTGGCAATAAAGACGCCTTCACCTGAGCAGCCTATAAAACCCAACTGGAAACATATCAAAGATTATCAGCTTTTTATAAAGAGGGACGATCTAATACATACTCAAGTATCCGGTAATAAATGGCGAAAACTTAAATACCAACTCCTTTCAGTTTTATCGCAGAACACCGATGCAAGCCACAGACACATCATTAGCTTTGGCGGAGGTTACTCCAATCACCTTCACGCATTGGCTTACTGTTGTCACAAGTTAAAAATTAGGTTCACAGCAATAGTTCGAGGAGATTACAGCACATCTCCAACCCCAATGCTCATAGATATCAAGCATTGGGGTTGTGACATTGAATACGTCACAAAGAAGCAATATCAAAAACGCTATGATAGTGATTACTTACAAGCGATAAGAAATAAGCACACTGACGCTGTTATCATTCCCGAAGGCGGGTCACAACAATCGGCTTTACCAGGTATCAAGGAGATGGTAACCGAGTTCAGCCGCGACTATGATGCGATCATTTGCCCTGTTGCTAGTTCAGGTACTTTTGCAGGATTAATAAAACATTGCTCAAACTCAAAGGCATTACACGGTATTGCAATGCTTAAAGGAAAAAACTACCTCGAAGAAGAAGTACTGAAACTCTTCCCTAACGCAAAGCTCACGTCAAATTGGAAAATTCACCACGATTATCATTGCGGCGGGTATGCTAAGAAAACAACTGAATTAACGGATTTCTGCCAATTGTTTAGGACTCAAACTAACATTCCAGTTGAACCAGTTTATAGTGGCAAAATGCTTTGGGGCTTGAAACAATTAATTGAAAGCCGCTTTCTCCCAATAGGCTCAAAAATCCTAGCAATTCATACAGGCGGGTTGCAAGGCCAACGATAGCTTATCTTTAAATAGTATTATTAGTATAAAAGGGGCTTCGGTGAATAAACATCATCTAAGCCCGGTTTATCCTTAACTTACTAGCAGCTATCACCATTTTGTCTTGCTTTTATTGTACTGCGGTTTAAATTGTGAGCATGTGCTGAGTTGCTTGGATAAGCAGTGTTCGCGTGCTTTCTTCAACTGACGCATGCCCTGAATCTTCGGCAATATGCAGTACAGATATAGGTAATGCTGCTTTCAGTGCCAAAGCGTTGTCAAACGGACAAACAATATCGTAACGACCGTGAATAATTGCAGTTGGTATATCTTTAATACTCTCGCAGTTTTCTAGCAACTGGTTATCATCCAAAAAGCAATTATTCTTCATATAGTGTGCTTCATGGCGAGCAAGCGTCCAACAGTGCTCATCATTTAAGTTCGCGGCTAGAAACTCTTCATTCGGTACAAGCGTGCAACAGCTCAACTCCCAACGGGTCCAAGCTTTGGCAATTTGTTTTGCTAAAACATCATCATTACCTGTCATTAAATGATACCCTTCTTCAACAAAATTACCTTTTGAAGAATCAGGGAATGCTTCAACAAATTCAGCCCAATGATCGGGGAAGATTCTTGATGCACCGCCACCATTGAATGTCCATTGGATATCTTGTAACCGCGCTAAAAAAATCCCACGCAATACGAGACTTAAAACGACCTTAGCATTCGTTTGAGCATAAGCCAACGCCAGAGTTGAGCCCCACGAACCGCCAAACAAATGCCAATTATCTATATTTAAGTGCTGACGAATCTGCTCCATATCAACAATTAAATCTTGTGTGGTGTTGTTTTCTAGCAAACCATGAGGTGATGACCGACCACACCCTCTTTGATCAAACAGAATAATGCGATATTGGTCAGGATCAAAAAAACGGCGATCATTCTCAGAACATCCACCTCCCGGTCCACCATGCACAAACAACACTGGCTGCCCATTGGGGTTACCACACTGTTCAACATACACTTGGTGAGACTGCCCCACGTCCAGCATAAAATGGTCATAAGGCGTTATTTCAGGGAAAAATTCATTCATCGTTACTAAGCTCTAGATATACCTACTTC
Source organism: uncultured Pseudoalteromonadaceae bacterium (assembly GCA_964625615.1). Taxonomy (GTDB): domain Bacteria; phylum Pseudomonadota; class Gammaproteobacteria; order Enterobacterales; family Alteromonadaceae; genus M269. The sequence continues at coordinate 56,922 of CAZVDU010000005.1, forward strand.
TGCGTTCGAGGCTGATTAATAACAACCATATCACCGACGCTTACTTTATGCCGTTTAAACCACCCTCGATTCATCTCGATAGCATAGCGCACTGACTTCTCAGAAGACTGCTTTTTACTGTCAAACGGTAACATTTGTACAATTCGGACTATTTCTCCACCTTCCTGAACAAATGCAATATCAATCGGCAGGAAAATATCTTGTGTTGATAATTGGGCTATTTGGACTAATCCATAATCAAATAACATACCGCAATCATCACAAAGCACACGTTTATGAGCAAGTCCATGCTCACGTAACTCTGGCGTATTTGCATATTCAAGCGTTAGTACCTTTCCCGCAACAGAAACGGAAATATTAGGAAAAGACTGACTTGAATGCGCAAAACTATTTTTCGACAGTGTTATAAGCCCAACCAACACAATAAAAAGAAGATTGGGGCTTTTTACAGATACCATATTGAACATTCTATATAGCCAACTACGTTAATAGCGTGGCTACCGCGAGTCCTAATGGCGTGCCTACAATATAACCAGCTACGCCAGCCAAAACACCGGGCGTCGCTAAGCCAGTCCAACCACGCGCTACAGCTAAAGCGGGCGCCGTCGTAGCACCAAGTATCGCAGCATTAGATGCAATGATAATTTCTGGTAAGGATAATGCCAGAGCAGGTTCTTCGTCTTTGTTTGACATCTTTCTTGCGATGTTAGAGATAAGCGCTCCCCCAACAAAAACAACCAAGAAGTGAATCAACAAGAGAATGACAACAAAGCCTAGAAGTATAGGGGCGACACTGAGTAATTTAGCAACGTCAGCACCAGCTGCAATGGCCGCAAAAAATACAAAAGCTAGAACCAACCCTACCGTTTGCCCTCCATTCATTTTCTTCATTTGGTTGGGTGCAAAAGTCGCTGGCAATACAGAGAACAAAGTAATAAAGACATACCTTAGTCGGCCATAATCAAAATCAGATGTGGTATTTAAAACAGCCACTAATCCATCAGACAAAGCAACCACTATCAAAGTAAAAGTCAATGCTGCTGCCAGGCTATAACCTGTAACACCTGATTCGCCCGTTTCGGATTCTTCTTCGTAAGCTAACACATGATTGCGTTGTGCAAATTTTCCCATCAACCATTTAGAAGCAGGCATAATTGCAATAACGGCTAGAAATATAGCACTCATTAAATTGTCTACGGCTGTCGCTGCAGAAATAATATTGGCATCATCAAAGCCCGTTGATTGAATAACAGCCGCATAGTTAACAGAGCCTCCGGTATAGGTAGCTGTAAATATTCCTGCAAGTGCTGCTTCCTGCGCACCAACATCTAACAACCCGGCAGCAACAATTGATCCAACGGCAGTGCCAATACACGCCAAGATAAACGCAATCCCAACACGTCCGCTTTCAGCAATAATACGCCTCACATCGGCTTGCATTAGAAATAAGGGAATAATGGCAGGTACACAATAAGAAAAGACAAAACCATAAGCCGGTGCATCTTTTGGAATAAGCCCTAGATTGGAGGCTAGAATAGCGCCCAAGATAGCCCATACTGTGCCTGTAACCATCTTACCCCATGATCTTTGTTCGGCCCAAAAGCCAAACAACGCAATAGCAAAAAGGGCGGCCAATACAGCAAAAGGTTGATCAGCTGGTATAACAGAGAAGTCGGGGGATGGCATAGAATATTACACTTAGGAAGTTATTATCTTTATGCGCTAAGCATAAAGATTTGATTTACACCATGCAAGTAACACTTTAGTGCGCCAACACATCCAATATTTAGGACTCTTAAGGCGATAAACTGGGTACCCCTTCAATATTCTGAAAGGAGATATAACCTCAATTCCTCGCAGGGTTGAATAAAAGATACCCTATTAATGGCTCATCACTGTTTTAACTGATTTAAAAATCCGCTTTTAAGAACCGATGTCCCCAATTGGGGATTGCGCCATCGACATTGCGTTTCATATTCTAATTTGGTTAATAATGAATCAAATATAGGGATTTTATGGAAAGCTTAGCTCACCTAACTATCAAATCATTAGTTCTGGGCATTTTACTCACCCTGTTATCCGCATGCAGTGACGATACTGTAGCACCAGAAGACATAGGCATTGTGCCTCCGGATGACCCAGATCCTGAACCAGATCCGGATCCTGACCCAGGCCCTGAACCAGAAGGTCAACCAGTGACCATTCCAGCAGATGGTGGCATGGTTGTAGTGGAAGTCGACGGACAAGAACTAACCTTCGATATACCTGCCGGTGCCGTTGCAGAAGACACCAATATTTTTGTCAGCAGCGTCGCCTTTGATGACATTGAAGTAGTCGAAGATCCAGCCTCTGTGTTGATTAGTTTAAACTTCGAGCCCTCCAGTGTGCAGTTTGGAGCACCTGTTCGTGTCAGTGGTGGTTTAGAATCAGAGCGCCTTGATGCAGGTGGCCTGTATAGTGGTTTTGGCATAGAAAACGGGCAGGTTAGTTCACTACCAGTCAACATTACGCCTCCGACCAGCGGATTAGGACGCCCAACTTTTGACTTCGAAATCAATACTACAATGCCAACAGTGGGGATCGTATTATTAGGTCATCGACTGTCCCTAACTGGCCCAGCAGAAGTGCAGGTTGGTGAGGGCGGAGGCCTTCAAGCTGAGCTCACAAGAGAAGACAGTGGAATTACAATTACCGAGTTTAGCGCCGAAGTATTTATTTCTGATGATACGTCTCCAGTATCTTTACCAAGCGGGAGTAGCCTAACGTTAGCTGAGTTTACCCCAGAGCCCGAAGACTTAGAGCGCAATGGCGTTGCCACAGACATATCTAGCTTTATCTGTAATCAGGAAGGAGCATTTTCTATTTCTATCAGAGCTGCGAGTGGGCAAGCCATGTTACCTGACATTGGCAATGGCGCTGCCGTGATTGGAGTCAACACTTTTTCAACCATCGATCTTATCGGCGAATGCCTACTCCAAGACACGCAGCCCCCAGAAGATATTACGATCGCGGGTCAAAACGCCTTCAACGAGATTCGATTAGCGAATTCATATGGCGTTTCCGTGTCTTATGATGTTGACTCTTTTGAATCAGTTGATCCCACAAATTTAAACCGACTTACTGCGGAAAACGCACGTGCAACGACAACAACTTCGCCGATCACCGATGAAGGTATTGCCGTTAATTTGAACCGATTACCTGATGATATGCGCTCTTGTATTACCGAATTACCCAATGTCGTACCCAGTGAAGAGCGCTCGTCAACCAACTATTCAGCACAAATTAGCTGCCCACGTCGCGAAGACGGATCCAGCAACCCTATTTCTGATATGGGGGACGGCACTTTCCGTTTTGCATCAGATGATCGAGAAATAGTAAGGATCACCCTTGAACCTGGGGTAGGGTTGGTCACCCAGGTGGGCGAGGGGTTCAACGACTTTAATGACGCGCGGATAAATCAAGTACCTGATATCCTCTATCGTAATGCGGCCAATACAAATGAAGGCACTTCCGCTGCCTTAAGCAGTGAGTTCTTTTTAAATGTTGCTCCACCACAACCTTTCCAGACGTTTGATGAAGGCGCCAGACCCACAGTCGCAATTAGTAACTTCGCTGGGTTAAATAGCGAAATTACGATACGGACGAACGCGGTTGAGCAACTCATTACTTTTATAGAAACATCCGAACCAGGCTCGGATACGTTAACTGGATTTATTGATGTACAACCTATCGCTGAACCTCAAGGTGGGCAAAACTCAGTAACGATGAATATATTAAGGCCTACACTAGTCGAGTTGATAAACACCAATGCCACGGATATCAGTGATATCTCTATTGCCGCCGTCAATAACCAGCCCCTACCAAGTGACGCTTTGTTTAATATTACAAATGATCCCGATAACCCATTGGTTAGCCCAAATACCCTAATAGGGACAGGTACATCTATAGCAACAAACCTTCAAGGGCTTACACCGGAGCAAGTTTGTCCTGTACCACCACCTAGCGCCCCTTCGACACGATGCAGTTCAGGTAATCGTGAGGCCCTGCTATCAGTTAATTTAAGTGACGAAGTGGTTATTTACGACTCAATAACAGGCCAGTTCTCGCAATTTTTCCTACAAGACGTGGATTTTAGCACGCCCACTATTTCCCGAACGGCAGCCATCGAAGCAACACAAGCACCTGATCAATGCGTGCTCTATTCGGATGCTGGCGGTCAATTATTGCTCTTCGATACTAATGGAACACAACTGACTGGCGATGGATTGGGCAACCTTAATGCAAACGGAGGCGCATTATTAACAGGCCGTGACCAACCAACACCTGTGATTGAATACTTAGGATACGATTTCTATTCTCCTGATGGTGGCACTACATGGCAATTATTCATAGCTGTTCGCGCAGACACCGACGGTGACGCGAGTGGTTTTATAGATACCACTCAAGTTATCAGATATGACTATGCACTAACAGGCAATACAGTGTTGTCGAACCCAGTAGTAATAGCCACAGAAGCTGATTCTAGAGATAGTTTTCAGGATGTGCTCGTTATTGGTGACAGAGTTTATGTCACACAAAACCTCAGAGGCGAACAAGACCCAATTCGCGTATTCAATGCTGACACGGGGGACGAACTTTCACCACTATTGACCGACTTGACGGATCCCAGGCAAATGGCTGTAACCTTCGATGGTAATCTGGCTGTAGTAGATTTCCCTATAGAAACTTTCTTCGTTATCGATATACAAACAGGTGAGCGTATAAGAGAGTTTAGACTAGGTGATGGAGACAACAGAGGCAATGATAGGTTGCGTGGTATCGCACCGCTTAGGAATGGGGATTTCTTCGCCAGCGGTTTATCCGATATTAACCGTTCTGTCGTGAACCAATACACAGGTTTTATTCAGGAGGTAAGAGACAATAGCTCTAGCAATGGTGTATTCGTTGGGCGAGCTTGTTTACCCTAAATGATACTTATACCTTATCCTGTACTATTTTACCGCTCACCCTTATTGTGGGCGATGTGCTGAATAAATATTAGAAACAAAAAAGCCGAGCTTCATGCTCGGCTTTCATTTAACTATTTAACTTTAGCGAGTTAAGCAATATTCAACGCTGGAATTATCTTCGCTTGCGCTTCTTCTTCCGCTTTCTTGAAATCTTCCATTCGGTCAAAATTCAAATACTTGAAGACTTCACCCGACATGGATTCTATCTTGTTAGCGTATTCCATATATTCTTCTGTTGTCGGGATCTTACCAACAATCGCGCCCACAGCTGCCATTTCAGCAGAACATAAGTAGACATTCGCGCCATCGCCTAAACGATTAGGAAAGTTACGAGTAGAAGTAGACAATACAGTCGCACCAGCAAGTACTCGTGCTTGGTTACCCATACACAATGAACAGCCTGGCATTTCTGTACGCACACCAGCTCGCCCATAGATGTTGTAGTAGCCTTCTTCCATTAAGACAGCTTTATCCATCTTAGTGGGAGGTGACATCCACAAGCGTGTTGGTAATACTTGATTGTACTGTTCAAGCAACTTACCAGCCGCACGGAAATGACCAATGTTAGTCATACATGAACCGATGAATACTTCATCAACCTTATCACCAGCAACGTCAGACAATGTTTTCGCATCATCGGGGTCATTCGGGCAACAAAGGATAGGCTCTTTGATATCAGCCAAATCAATCTCAATCACTTCTGCGTATTCAGCATCCGCATCAGCTTGCATCAATTCTGGGTTAGCTAGCCACTCTTCCATCTTACGAGCGCGGCGCTCTAGTGTACGTGGGTCGCCATAACCTTCGTTAATCATCCAACGAAGCATAGTAATGTTAGAGTTCAAGTACTCTGCAATTGACTCTTCAGAGAGTTTGATTGTACAGCCAGCAGCAGAACGCTCAGCAGAAGCATCAGACAATTCGAATGCTTGTTCGACGGTCAGATTATCTAGGCCTTCGATTTCTAACACACGACCAGAGAACGCATTCACTTTACCTTTCTTAGCAACAGTCAATAAGCCTTGTTTGATACCGTACAATGGAATTGCATGAACAAGATCACGTAACGTAATGCCAGGCTGCATTTCACCTTTAAAACGAACCAGAACAGATTCAGGCATATCCAGTGGCATAACACCTGTTGCAGCAGCAAAGGCAACCAAACCGGAACCCGCAGGGAATGAAATTCCAAGAGGGAAACGTGTATGAGAGTCACCACCAGTACCAACGGTATCAGGCAACAACATACGATTTAACCAAGAGTGAATGATACCGTCGCCTGCGCGAAGAGAAACACCACCACGATTCATAATAAAATCAGGTAATGTGTGCTGTGTTTCGATATCAACCGGCTTAGGGTAAGCGGCTGTGTGACAGAAAGACTGCATCGTTAAATCAGCTGAAAAGCCTAAACATGCCAGATCTTTCAATTCATCACGCGTCATAGGTCCCGTTGTATCTTGAGAACCAACAGTAGTCATTTTAGGCTCACAGTATGTCCCAGGACGAACACCTTCAACGCCACATGCTTTACCCACCATTTTTTGCGCTAATGTGTAACCTTTACCAGTATCAACAGGTTGCTCTGGCTTACGGAATAATTCAGACGTACCCAAACCAAGGGATTCACGCGCTTTTTCGGTTAAGCCACGACCAATGATCAGGTTAATACGACCACCAGCACGTACTTCGTCCAACAATACGTCAGACTTATAAGCGTATTCAGCAACCGTTTCACCCGTTGCATTATTCGTGATCTTACCTTCTAGTGGGAAGATATCGATCACATCGCCCATGTTCATTTTTTCAACATCAGCTTCAAAAACAAGTGCACCAGCATCTTCCATGGTATTGAAGAAGATAGGGGCAACTTTACTACCGATACAAATACCACCACCACGCTTATTAGGAACGCCGGGTAAATCTTCTCCGAAGAACCATAAAACAGAGTTAGTTGCTGATTTACGTGATGAACCTGTACCTACAACATCACCAACAAAAGCGACTTGATGACCTTTAGCTTTGATTTCGTCAATTTGTGCTAACGGACCTACTTCGCCATGTTTTTCAGGTGTTAAGCCGTCGCGTGTCATCTTATAAGCAGCACGGGCATGTAATGGGATATCAGGACGAGACCATGCATCAGGTGCGGGTGACAAATCATCAGTATTTGTTTCGCCTGTTACTTTAAATACTGTTGCAGTGATTTTCTCCGGCATATCAGGACGAGAAGTGAACCATTCAGCTTCTGCCCATGATTCCATAACGTCTTTAGCATACTTATTGCCGGCTTTAACTTTGTCTTCGACATCATGGAATGCGTCAAACATAAGCAGTGTGTGCTTCAATTCTTCCGCAGCAAGCTCTGCTAAATCATCAGAGTCCAATGCTTCAACCAGAGTCACTATGTTGTAACCACCGTGCATGTTGCCTAGCAATTGAATGGCTGCATCTTTTGAAATTAGTGGTGATGTCGCCTCACCATTCACGATAGCGCTTAAGAAGCCTGCTTTAACATAGGCCGCTTCGTCCACACCGGGAGGAACTCGCTCTGACAATAGCTCCAGCAAGAAGTCTTCTTCGCCAGCTGGCGGTGCTTTCATCAACTCAACTAGGCTTGCAACCTGTTCAGCATTTAGTGGTTTAGGTGGGATACCTTCGGCGGCGCGTTCTTCAACGTGTTTACGATAAGCTTCTAACACAACGTGGTCCTCTTGGTTAATGCGAAATATGAGACTCATTTCGACAGTGTGCAGTTAACCGACTAATTATAGAGGTTCGCTGGAAATATTAAACAAGGTGTAGCATTTATTTTGCGTAAATGACTGAATTGTGATGCATAAACGATCAACAACCTCCCCCTTGTTAACGGGATTAACAAAATTAACCCTTCTTTAACATGATTTAAAACAAGCTTGGATTCATTAAACCCAAAATACCATTGCTCTCCATCTGTGCAAATTTCAGGCAATCGATAATATCTTCATACTCAGCACCTATTGACCGAAGTAGGGTGAGATCAAAATAATCAGGCACGTTTCTATCTTTATCTGTCAGATGAAAGTGTGATGACAAACTCGCTATCCTAATCAATGCGGCATCATCCTCATTCAAACAATATTGGATATCCTGATATTGCTCGATGGGCAAATAAACCTGGGCAGGTAAATGCCAACTTTTTAAAATTTGTGCCGTACACTGAGAATAACTAAAGCCAAGGACTTCTCGTTGACGCTCCCAAGGCATCTGTTCTTCACCGAGTGTTTCACAAGCCTTTGCTTCCTTAGGTGATAAAGCAGCTACCGCTAATTGACCTAAATTGTGTAAAAGGCCAACGAGGAAAAAACGTTCACTTCCTCTTATTTTCATCGACTTAGCCAGATTCTTAGCAATTAGCCCGCTATAGACGCTGTGCATCCAAAAATAGCGTAGATTAATAGCATCACTTTCTAACTTAGAGAAAGCTGAACGCGCAGCTTCCATCATCGCAAGATTATAAATGGCTTCACCACCAATAACATTTACCGCTTTTTTGATGGTACTAATTTGAGAAGGAAATCTGAATAACGCGCTATTAGCTAGCTTTAGTAACTTCGAGCTGAGTGACGGATCCAGACTGATCACAGCCGCCAAGTCTTCTGCTGTTGAACGTTCATCTTCATTCAACTCTTTTATCTTTATGCAAGAATCTGGCAGTGCGAGCGAGTTCGTCACATTTGTCGCATAAACGTTCAAATCCATACGTAGAATTACCTTGTATTATCTAAGCGGTTACTATTGTGACTATACTAAAGGCTTAATTGCCATTTGATAACTAATAAAACATAGCGAAGCGTATTTAAATACAACACAATGCACGTATTAATGTACCTAAACCTCAAAATAGCATGACATTGAACAAAAGCAATTTAACCGCTTACCACAAAGAACAGACAGCCGATCTTGGCAATGTAAAGCTCACATACGATAGCTTCGGTGATAAGTCTGATCCCCCCATGCTATTGATTATGGGATTGGGTATGCAGCTTATCAATTGGGATGATATTTTTTGTAGCGAGCTAGCTAACCGCGGTTTCTGGGTTATTCGTTTCGACAATAGGGATGCTGGAAACAGCACAAAATTCACAAAAAAAGTAGGTTTGATTGATTTACTTTGGGCAACTGTCAATCCTGGAAAAAGCATTCCGCAATACACACTTGAAGATATGGCAACTGATGCCGTCAAATTACTCGAGAGCCTGAGTATTGAAAAAGCTCATATAGTTGGTGCATCTATGGGAGGCATGATCGCACAAATCATTGCTATACAGCATTCCCAAAAAG
>CAZVDU010000006.1:0-54500 GCA_964625615.1 uncultured Pseudoalteromonadaceae bacterium
ATTGCTGCTTCTTGTGTACTGATAATATTTGCTTCTAAACCTATATCAGCTAACTTATCGAGTTGAACAAAACTATGTTTTTGCTCTGTTTCTTTACATATTCTGTCATAGATTGGTTCAGCAGATATAATATCTTCTAGAGTTTGTTCTAGCTCGCCAAAGAGATTATTGGGTTCTCTACTCAAGCATTGGCCTGTACCTAATCTAGATCTGCTCTCACAGGGTGTTTGTAATATTGTTGCTATTTGGTGTTCTATCTCATCACTCGGGCGAGAGTGGGTTTTGCCAAATGGCATAATAAATAGACGTATAAACCAGCCTATGTATTTGTTGGGGAAGTTTTTGAGTAACTCGTCAATAGCATTTTCGAGCTGATATAGGGAGTCTTGCATCGCCCAATGTAGTAGAGGAAGATCGCTGTTTTGTCGACCTTCATCATCAAACCGTTTTAATGTGGCAGATGCTAGGTACAAAAAACTTAATACATCGCCTAGTCGCGCAGAAAGCCTTTCCTTGCGTTTTAATTCTCCCCCTAACAACCCCATTAAAATATCTGAAAGTAAGGCTAAGTTTGCACTGAAGCGGGAAAGTGACTGGTAATACCCCTTAGTTCCATCAGTAAAAGGTGTAGAGGCTAGGCTAGAGTTTGTCCATCCAAACCAGAAACTACGAAAGAAGTTTGCACAAACGAAGCCTAAATGCCCGAATAATGCCTTATCAAAGTCATTTAGCGCAGCTCTTTCGTCTTCTTGAGAAGCTGCCAGCAGTTCTTTTAACACAAAGGGATGACTACGCATGGCACCTTGACCGTAGATCATCATATTACGAGTGAGGATATTGGCTCCTTCTACAGTAATTGCGATGGGAGCTCCTTGATAACCACGGCCAAGATAGTTTTTGGGGCCCAACATGACACCCTTACCTGCGTGAATATCCATTGTATCCATCATTAGAATACGCATTTTTTCGGTTAGATGGTATTTACAAATTGCTGAGATAACAGAGGGCTTTTCACCTAAATCTACGGCTTTTGTTGAGAAGCTAGTTACGGCATCCATCAAATAAGCATTGCCACCAATACGGCCCAACATCTCTTCAATACCCTCCATTTTGCCTATTGGTAACTTGAATTGTCTACGAATGCGTGCATAAGCCCCAGTCGCCAATGCGGTTGTCTTAGCGCCACCAGCGGCGCTAGAGGGAAGTGTAATGACACGGCCGACCGAGAGGCACTCCACTAACATTCGCCAGCCTTTACCCGCGTTTTTCTGGCCGCCGATAATGTAATCTAAAGGAACAAAGATATCTTTCCCTCGGATTGGACCATTCTGAAATGGTACGTTAAGTGGGAAGTGTCTATTGCCAATGTCAAGACCTTCAGTATTAGCCGGTATTAGTGCGCAGGTAATACCTAAATCTTCGGTATCACCAATAAGTCCTTCTGGATCATGAAGCTTGAAAGCCAAACCGACGACAGTGGCTACGGGGGCTAAGGTTATATAGCGTTTGTCGAAGGTTAACTTCATACCAACGACTTCTTCTCCATCCCATTCACCTTTGCAGATAATTCCTTTATCAGGAATGGCGCCAGCGTCTGAACCAGCTTCTGGACCTGTTAAAGCAAAACATGGGATTTCTTCACCATTGGCTAAGCCTGGTAAGTATCTTTTCTTTTGCTCATCTGTACCGTACAACTGTAATAACTCACCTGGGCCCAATGAGTTTGGCACACCTACAGTAGAGGAGAGGACTATGCTCATGCCTGATAGTTTCTGAAGCACACGGGATTGAGCATAGGCTGAAAACTCAAGCCCACCGTATTCTTTTTTAATGACCATGGCGAAGAATTTATTATCTTTTAAGTATTGCCACACTTCTGGCGAAAGGTCTGCTCGTTCGTGGTTTATTTCCCATTCATCAATCATTCGAGCAACTTCTTCAACTGGCCCATCTAGAAAGGCTTGTTCTTCCGCAGATAATCTAGGTTGTGGGATGTTATGCATCTTTTGCCAGTTTGGTGCACCACTGAAAAGGTCTCCATCCCACCATACTGTACCTGCATTAATCGCATCTTTTTCTGTATCCGACATCTCAGGCGTAATCTTACGATAAATAGCCAATACCCTCTTAGTTAAGTGCTCTCGACGTAAGGATGGTGAATTGAGGAAAATGGCGATTGTGAGAAAGATAACCCAACTAAAGAAGCCAACAATATCTAATATGGAACCTACAGCAAGAGTAAAGCCAATAGCGAGTGTTGCATTAAAAAGTTTAAAGTGGAGGGCACTTGTGATTCCGATAACGATAACGATAACCACAGCGATAAGCCAATAAAGGTATTCCATAGGGGCTCCTATTTATGTCAGGTCAGACCACATAAGGTTAATCTACCGCAGGCTCGGTAAAAGCACAATAAGTTAACCTTACAAATAGGAGGATGTTGATTACCTTATTTACTGTAGGTGCTCAGCTGAACATCTGCTTGTTGTTTACCGCTTTTGTATTGTTCTATACGAACCATAAGGTAATCAAGACTAGGAGCAAACCAAATGAAGGTTGTTCTTTTACTGGATGAAGCACGAACAATTTGGACTTTAAGTGTATCTAATTCCCCATAAGGCAAAGAGAGTTTTTCCTCACCGAGGATTTGAAATTTATAGCCTTTAAGTTGGGCTCTGTTATTAATAATACGGTAATCAAATTCTTGCTGCTCGGTCATGAGACTTCGCTGAAAATGAAAGCGATAGAGCAGGTTATCGAGCTCGCCTGACCAAGGGATAGTTTCCCCTTTTTCCTGAACAGCAACTTTTTTATCAAGGTCAAATTCTAAATCAAGTGATTTATCTCTACCAGTGCCTTTACGAACGTACGTGTATTTCTGGGGGAGCATTTCTCCATCATTGATAACAAATAAGCTAGTCTCGTATCGCTTGTCAGTAAGAAAGAACAAAGATGCTAATGACTGGTAATACAGTTTGAATTGATTACCTGACACATGTTCCAATTTCTGCTGAGCGGTTCCTATTTTTTGGCCTTTACGATACCCAATATAGTTGGCCTCAAAAGGCTTTGGCAATGCAGCAACTGCTATGTTAGTAAAACATAACAGTACAACAATTAATACGCTTTTAGCTAGCTGCATAACCCTGTTCCTCAAGCACTTCATTATCTAAAAATGCTTTACCCTGTTGCATCATGAGTCTGTCATTACAGAACCACTTTACCACAAGTGGATATATCTGGCGTTCTTGTTCTTGAACTCGCGAAGCAAGATCTGCCGCTGAGTCTTCTTCAAAAATAGGGACTTTAGCTTGCAGTATAACTGGGCCACCATCTAACTCTGGGCTGACGAAATGGATACTTGCACCATGCTCTGTGTCGTAATTGTCGATAGCCCTTTGGTGTGTGTTTAACCCTTTATATTTAGGTAATAAAGATGGGTGGATATTCAGCAGTTTACCGATATAAAAGTTAACGAAGTAGGGCGTTAATATACGCATGAAACCTGCGAGTATGATGAGATCAGGTTTAAATTTTTCTACATTTGCGAGAAGCGCTGTATCATACTCTTCTCGACTTGCATAATCCCGATGAGATACAACTAAAGATTCGATGCCTGCTTGTTGCGCTCTTTGTAAGCCATAAACGTCTTCAACGTTAGATATAACGGCTTTTATTTCGCCATCGATTTTACCATCTTTAATGTGGTTAATGATGGCCTGAAGATTTGAACCATTCCCTGATATGAGTACAACAATGGATTTCATCTTCTAATTCATCTCTACTTGGGTATCACCCTCTTTTGAGGCTATAGTGCCAAGCTCCCATGCGTTTTCACCGAGGTCATTTAACACCTTAACAATGTCCTGGGCCGACTCTTCAGGCACAACCAGCATTAACCCCACACCGCAGTTAAATGTGCGGTACATTTCGTGTGTGTCTACATTGCCTTTTTCTTGTAGCCAGTTAAATATAGCCGGCCATTCCCAGGACTTACTGTTGATGACAGCTTTACAGTTGTCAGGTAAAACGCGAGGAATATTCTCCCAAAAACCACCACCTGTTATGTGTGAAATAGCATTAACGGGATGTGATTTGAGCAGCGTCAAAACAGATTTAACGTAGATTCTTGTTGGCTCTAATAAATGATCGGCTAGGGACTTTCCGTCAAGTTGCTCTGATATATCTGCTTCTGATACTTCGATAATTTTTCGAATCAACGAATAGCCATTAGAGTGAGGACCTGATGAAGCTAACGCGACGATTTTATTACCTGGAGCAACTTGAGTGCCATCGATAAGTTCATCTTCTTCAACAACACCGACACAAAAGCCAGCAACATCATAATCATCCCCATGATACATTCCTGGCATTTCAGCTGTTTCACCACCAATTAATGCACAGCCTGACAATTCACAGCCTTGACCTATGCCAGTAACGACTTCAGCAGCTACATCAACGTTAAGTTTACCCGTAGCATAGTAGTCTAAGAAGAAAAGTGGCTCTGCACCTTGAACGATAAGATCATTAACACACATACCGACTAAATCGATGCCAATCGATTGATGGCGCTGCAAATCCATGGCGAGCCTTAATTTAGTACCAACACCATCAGTGCCTGAAACCAAAAGTGGTTTCTTATAGTTTGAGGGCAATGCACAAAGCGCGCCAAAACCACCTAAGCCACCTCTAACTTCGGGGCGATGTGTGCGTTTGGTGACATGCTTAATTTTGTCAACAAGTTGATTTCCTGCATCTATGTCAACGCCTGCATCTTTATAGCTCAATGATGATTTTGTACCTATCACGCTTTTGGTTCTCGTGTTCGCGAAAAATTTGGCGGATTTTATCAGTTAAGGCGCTACCTGCCTACTATTCATGAGAGGATAACTGATTTTATCGCGATCAATTTTGAAACAAGAGGTGAAATTCGATGTTATTTAAATGACAATGTCACTATTGACTATATGTGACTCGATTATTGAATGAAACTTTTTCAAGCGATTTTATTTATTGCCAGCTTTACTTCATTACATACGTGGGCTGATGTTGTAACAGGTTTGTATGATGCAGAAACCTCTATTTTGTCGCAATCCCAATCTGCCCAGACTCAGGCTATGCGAGAAGGTATGAGACAGGTTTTGGTCAAAGTAAGTGGTGATCCGGATATATTACAAAATAGTGAGATAAGAGCACAAGTTAGAAAAGCCAATGATTATTTATTGCAGTTTAATTTCGGTATGGATGACGGGAAACTAACTTTTCGAAGTAGCTTTGATAAAAGTAAAATAGATTCTATCGTTACAAGTGCAGGATTCCCTATTTGGGGAGCTAGGCGACCATCTACGTTGTTTTGGCTTGCTGTAGAGCCAGATAGCAACGATGAACGGTTTATTGTATCTGAGTCCAGTGATGTTGATGCCAAGAACAATGCAACTCGAGCGGCTGACAGGAGAGGAATGACGGTTGACTTCCCTTTGCTTGATCTTAATGATCTGGATAAAGTGCATGTGGTTGATGTTTGGGGAAGGTTTATGGATAACCTGCTTGAAGCAAGCAGCCGTTATGATGTCGAAAGCGTTTTGGCAGCAAGACTCTATAAAGCTGTTAGCTTGCTTCAAGAAGAGTCTGATAGCGATATTCCTGAACTGCTTAAAGTAGAGCAAGGACAATCTAGTTGGCAGCTAGATTGGAATTTGAGGTTATTCGATGACGTTTATGAAGGTACTTATACGGGTTCACTTCCAGGCCCCTTAATCGATAACCTTATTGACCAGGTTGCCAACCAGCTTGCCTCTCGATTTGCTGTTGGATTGGGTAACAGAGATGGTGTAAACGAAATTGTTGATATTAAAGTGTTGGGCTTAAACAATATGCGTGAATTGGTTAAGGCAACCCATGTACTGCAAAGTGTTGCTGCAATATCAGATGTTTCGATGGTATCCATTCAAGATGATGTTGCGACATTCAAGTTGACCTTACTTGGTTCCGAGCAAGATTTTTTGACGGCATTGTCTTTGGAGAGGAGTATTTCAAGACGCCGTGACCAATTTAATCAACCAGTGCAATCACTGGAATTTGTATTAGAAAATTAATGTCATGATTGAGCATCAACTCTATTTACCTGTGAATACGTCTGACCAAGTATCTTTTGATACTTTTATCGTAGGTAAGAATAAGCAAGTAATTAAAAGCTTAAAGGAAATGGGTGATCCGGAATCAGATACCCCTTTTTTGTTTTACTTATTTGGTGAAAGTGGTAGTGGCAAAAGCCATTTGCTAATGAGCTTGTGCCAGTCTATGAATGATGCTCAGCATGAGTCTGTTTATATTGATTTACAGCAGAAAAGCCAGTTAACTCCCGATATTCTCACCGATCTGGAAACAACGACTCTTATCTGTCTAGATGGTATTGAACACATTGTATCGTCTAACGAATGGCAAGAGGCTACCTTTGATTTAATCAACAGGATTAATGAGTATCAACGATCATCTATTGTTATTTCTGGTAGAGAACCTACCTCTTCACTTTCTATACCGCTAGCTGATTTAAGGTCTCGATTGAGTTGGGGGTTAAGTTATTGTGTAGAGGCATTGAATGACAATGACAAGCAAGAGTTAATCATTCAACGAGCGAAGCATAGAGGGATGGTCATAACGCTCGATGTAGCCAAGTTCTTAATGAATCATTGTCATAGAGACACACACAGTTTAATGGGGATCTTGGATAAACTTGACAAACTTTCGTTAGAGCAAAAGCGCGTCTTATCAATACCTTTTGTCAAATCGGCGCTTTCAATTTAAGGCGATTTAAACCAATTAAGATCAACTTGATGTTTCTTTGAGTTTCTTCAACCCTAGCCCTAACTCTCTTCCTCTAAGCCGAGCATAAAAACTACAACCAGCAAACATAGTGGATGCCAACACAAGTTCTATTAACGCATAGAACCACTCTTCGCTGGTATAAATTGCTGTTAGACCATGCATTAAATAAAACATGATAATGAAGTTAGCCCATGCATGTGTATATGGAGTGCCTTTGATGATACCTCGCATGGGTAATAGTAAAGGAACAATCCAAAGTAAGGTTAAAAACCATGCTGAGTTCAAGCTGTCTTGGGTGAGCCATAAGTGCCAAAATGTAACCCATGCCAGCAACAATAGATGACTACTTAATGCTAAACGCCTAAAAAATAAAGTTTTTGGTGACATCATGATTCCAGTTTATTGACTAAAGCTGCCAGGTGTTTGCCCTGCGCGAAACACAGTCGGAGTTCTTCTTCAGACAGAGCGCTATTGTTGCTAGTGGTAGCTACATGGCTGGCTCCGTATGGGGTCCCACCAGTTGTTGTTTGTGACAGATCTGGCTCACTATAAGGTAAGCCTGTGAGTAACATGCCGTGATGAAACAGTGGTAGCATCATCGATAGTAGCGTTGATTCTTGCCCGCCGTGCATACTGCTACTGGACGTAAACACGCAGGCAGGCTTTCCGATAAGCTTGCCGTTCAGCCACTCAGTTGATGTTGAATCGATGAAGTATTTCATTGCGGCAGCCATGTTACCAAAACGGGTAGGGCTGCCTAATGCTAACCCATTGATGTTAGTGAGGTCATTCAATTGCGCATAAGGATCGCCTGACTGAGGTACGGCGTCATTTATTGTTGAAAGGTTATTTGATACGGGGGGGACTGTTCTTATCAATGCCTCACAGCCTTGGCTTTCAATACCGTCAGCAATTTTATAAGCCATTTTCTGAGTAGAGCCATGACGACTGTAATACAACACCAAAACGCTTGGCATTAGAGGATGTCCAACACAGATTCTGGCGGTCGGCCGATGCGTGCTTGATTACCTTTGATAACAATAGGGCGTTCTATCAATTTTGGGTTTTCGACCATTGCTTTGATAAGCGCTTCTTGCGTTAACTGACCATTACCAAGCTCTAGCGCTTTGTATTCTGGTTCTTTGTTTCGCATAAGCTGCCTCGCATCATCAAAACCTAACTTTGTTAGTATATGACTGATATCTTCCATCGTCGGCGGTGTTTTTAAGTATTCAACAATGTGGGGAGAGTGTTCATTGTCAGTCAATAACTGAAGCGTTTGTCGACTTTTAGAACAACGTGGATTATGAAAAATAGTCAAATCGGACATAGTAATACCGCGTAAAATAATTTTTGCGTATTCTATCTTGTGACTATTCCAATTACATTAATTATCTATACACTCTGGCTTTTATTGTGATTGTTAAATAAGCGGAGTACTTTTGCTTAGAAAACTTCTTCCTATTGTTGTTGCTGCTTCATCTCTCGCGGTAGGCATTGCTGTATTTGTGTTGACACAATTTGATTTCAAAACATTAGATAATAAAAAATGGACATTAAATCAGTTAGAAGGGCAATGGCTGATTGTGAATCACTTTGCTGAGTGGTGTGCGCCATGTTTAGAAGAGATTCCAGAGCTAAACACGTTAGATAATCTTCTTAAAGGGAAAGACATTCAGTTGTTTGCGGTTAGTTATGATGAGATGTCTAAACAGTCTCTTGTTGATATACAGCAAAAATACGATATCCAATTTAAGTTAGTCGAGCAAAGATACGCAGCGAGCCTCCCTGGCATTAAGCCAAAGCAGCTACCTGCAACCTACTTGATTTCACCAGATGGTGAACATGTTGAAACTGTCTTGGGTAAGCAGACAGCTGTATCTTTGTTGAATGCCGTGTCAAAAATAGCTAATCGGTAAATACCGTTTCATTCTTGTCGATTTTAAAAGGTATCAAGTGCTTTTTGTGTTTCTTCATGTTCAGGGAACATGAGTAGGTTCCACTGTAGAGCTAATTTTGCTTGCTCTGGTTGTAGCCCATGTTTAAGTGAATGAGCTAAGCGCAATAAGTGATTTGGCTTAACCGAGTAACTAGTCGTATTCGCTGTGTCACTAGTAACCGCTTTATTGAGTAGCGGGTATTTTGCCTGTACGGTCTCTATACCATTTCGTCTGACATCCATGTATATGTATTGGTCGAAGTCAGTGAATGCGTATTCTCTCAGCTGTTGTTGTTGCTCTTGCTTTATTTTATCAAGATCTGCCGTGTTGTATAACTGACCATTAGCGATAACAGCGCCGATACTACGAGTATTGTTGATATTCTCTAAAGGGTTGTCATCTAGCAAGAGAAGATCGGCATAGCTACCGACTTTAACTTGACCACTCAACCCTTCTTTGTCGAAGTAATCTCCTGGGTATAAGGTAGCGCTTCGTAATGCTTCTAATGTGCTAATACCAGATTCGACGTACATAGCGAGTTCATCGTGTAAGCTGCTACCTAGCACTAAGTAAGGGTTCGGTGTATCAGTACCTGCCAATATTTTAACCCCTCGTTTGTTGAGTTCAGCAAGTACCTTTTGATTGAACTTAAAACGCTTCTTCTGTTGTTCAAAACTGTCAATGTCATAATTTTCGAGTGTACGATCTTTGATAGCTTTCCACCAAGCTTTAAAGTAAGCGGGGGTATAATCAAACTCTTTGGCGTGATCAAAGGTATTATCATTAAGGGCTGGGTTTACAGCAACCTGATGTAACTTCTCTCGGTACTTGTAGCCAATGATTGTAGGTGATTGAAATGTATTATGTTGTATTAATGTATTTGCTAACCGCTGAATTTCATCTTCGCTAAATTGATAGGCACTATATTGAGAAAAGCTATCGTTAATGCCAAAAAGATGTTCTATAGAGTCTAGGTTTATTTCAGCAGCTTTTATTTGTGACCAGCCTGTCGGAATATGTCCTGCTGTCTTAAGCCCTTTTTTATGAGCGTAATCGACAAGTTGAGTAAAGATATTTGGTGGGATATTTTGGAACAGTTTGATTATTTCTGCGCCTTCGTCAGCCAATTGGTCAATAGCAGGCTTTATCTGCTCAGTTTTACTTATTGATAGGGAGCTTGGAAATCTGGGTGAAGCCCCTTCTATAATAACCGCGGAAGATATAATGCGCGGCCCAATGAGTTTCTCTTGAGTAATCTGTTGTTGCCATTGCTTAATGAGTGCATGGTTAGTAATGCCTAAATCTCGAATTCCTGTTATACCGTGAGCAACGAACATCGGTAGGTTATCTTGTCCGGTGTAAGAACGGATATGCGTATGCATGTCCCATAGACCAGGGATCAAATACTTGTTCGTTCCGTCAATCGTTTTTTCACGGTTTTCTAGAGAACTTTGATGGTTTTTTATTGCTGTGATTTTGTTGCTTTCAATCAAGACATCTTTGTTTGGTAGCAAAATACCGCTTTTAACATCGACAATGCTTACATTAGCGATAGTGATCGGAGTGTTTTCTTTGGCAGCTACAAAAAAGGAGGTAAAACAAGCAGCACAAGCAAATACTAGAGAGAGAATTGCAGTCTTCTTCATGGCTAATTCATTTCTATAAATTGAGCTGCCATATTAAGTTCTTTTCTAGGCTGGTGTAAAACAAAGACTTAAATCAGCAACTTAAGGCTGTAAAGAGCTATGGCAAATATGACTGTGTATGCTAAATTCGGATTAATTACAGTGTTTCTAAACGCCTTTGGGCTTCTCTAAATTGGTCAATACGGGCTCGTATACGTTGTTTTTCGATATTTTGTAGTTTTGCAAAGTTGTAGGCATGTTGTAATTCGTCAATCGCTCTTGGGTAGGCGAGCACCAAAGCATAAATCTCAGCTTGTGTTTGATGCATTTCCAAAAACCTTTGGCTACCACTATATGCTGAACTTAATAACTGATGCGATGCCAGATGCTCTGGATTAACGAGAAGATAGTCTTTCAGTAATTGTATGGCTTCGTCATACTTTTTGTTCTCAATAGCGAGGTTGGCTAAGTTGAGTGTTATAACTCTATTATGTGGCCTAGCTTCAGCTTGTTGTGACAGTGAATCATAGGCACGATCATATTGATTTAGAGCAATGGATATATCGGTTGCAGCATCATGGTAATACAGGTTCTCAGGAGATTTCTTTAGCAGCTTTGAGATGATCTTATTGGCTTCATCAGCTTGTTCATTCGCTAAATAGGCGAGTGCTAGGCCATACTCTTGAGCCTCTTTAAATACGTACTTATTAGTTTCAAGTTGCCGCTTAAATAATTTGACGTTTTCTGCTGGCGTCCCGTAATAATTAGCAAGAACTCTCATTTTAGTCAGGTGAAAACTGAGTTTGGGCGGTGCATATATAGCAGGTAAAGAGGATGCTCTAGCTCTTGCTTCAGATACACGCGCTTCAGGTAGAGGGTGCGTTAACAAAAACTGCGGCGGTGTAGATACGAAGCGTGTTTGTTCGGCTAATGTCCCAAAAAAGCCCGTCGCACCGTTTGGATCGAATCCGGCTTTTGCCATCACTTGTATGCCAATTCTATCAGCTTCTTGCTCGTTGCTGCGAGTATAATTAATACTGGCTTGTTGAGCTGCTGCACCTGATGCGCTAACACCCGCTAACGCCACGTCACTATTCCCTGTTGCAACACCTAATAATAGGCCAGCGATGGTTGTGGCAATTTGAATAGGCGAGAAGCGTTGTTGAGCTTCTATTCGGCGTGCAATGTGCCTTTGGGTGACGTGAGCTACTTCGTGCGCCAAAACCGATGCCAATTCACTTTCGTTTTTTGCTCTGACAATAAGCTCTGAATGGACACCAACATTGCCGCCAAAGAATGCAAATGCATTAATTTCTTTATTGTTGATTAAGAAAAAGCGAAATGGGAATTTTACATTCTCTGAGTTAGCGACAATTCGATTGCCTAAATCTTGGATATATTCTTCAAGAAGAGGATCATTAATTATGGGAGCTTGGCCTCTCAACTGTCTCATTAATGCGTCACCTATAAGCAACTCCTTGTCAATACTGATAGAAGCCGAAGCAACAACACCTATATCGGGTAGTTGGTTCTTATTGTTGCCTGAGGGAACTTGAGCGTGACTTATGACGCTCAAACTGATGGCAATGAAAAAAAAGAAAAAACGCATCTTGACTTCGTAACTCGCTCTTTTAGGATTTTTGATTATACGTTAATAAGTAATGCCTAGGACTAAATATCTTTCGTAAAAGTTCCATTTTTATCAACTTGTTAGAACTTTAATGACATTCAAGCCAAAAAGTTGGATTAAGAGATTGTAACCATAGATTACTACTATTGAGACGTTATTAGTTTATATCAATACATACCTTGGTGTTTTTACAGACTATTTAGAACATTAGTTATCAATTCCGCATTGTTTAATCCAGTTTAATGCGTTAAACGTCGTTTTTTTGCGTTTAATATCAACAGGGTTAGTTATATGATTATTCAAAAGCTGAGTTGGGCTCGTGAGACTAGCTACAATAAGCCTAGGTTCAAGCATTTTAATTCTCACTGAAAGGTCACGTAAGGAGCTCGATCTGTATGGTATTAGTCTGAATAACTTGATCTATCGGATAATGCCTGTATGTATCACTAAAATGTTTTTATTTCATACTCTTGTCGTTTGTTGTTTGGATCATCTCATTAGTCAGTATACTATGCGGCCAAATAAATTTAGATTCTGTGAAAGCGCTACTCGTGGGCACTAAAGATACTCAACTCACTTGCTTGGATTTAACCTCGTTTAAATGCCCTAGAGCCTTAATTGAGTTAAAAATTGGCTTGATTGATATTGAGGTTGGGCATCGTTTTACCTTATTGCTAAATACTAAATATAATAACCAAGATATATTTATGTTTTTAGAGACTTCTAATGTAGTTGTAGAAGTCGTGGAAAAAGCAGCCGCTACACAAACTCTTACTCTCATTAAATCATAGGAAAATTAATGATTAACGTAATTGAGCACTGGTACAAACGAAAGTTCTCAGATCCTGATTCTTCAATGCTGTTGGTTCTGCTGTTCTTCGTTTCTCTGTTTTTGATTTTCTGGGGAAAAATGCTAACCCCCGTTTTTGTTGCAGTGTCTATTGCTTACCTTTTAGATTGGCCAGTTGCACGGATGGCAAATTTTGGCATTTCAAGAAGTTATGCAAGTACCTTGGTCTTGGTTGTTTTTGCTTCTTTGTCGGTGCTTGTTGCTGTGGGACTTTTGCCTGCGGTTTGGCAACAAGGGGTTAATTTTATGAGAGAGTTACCACAAATCTGGGAACAAGGGCAAAGCTGGATGATGACACTCCCCGACAAGTATCCCGATTACATTCAAGGTAAAGAGATTGAAAAGATGTTGTCTGGCGTTAATGAGCGGATGGTTGAAGTTGGTGAGCAAGTCATATCAGCGTCTTTAAGTTCACTCATTGATATAGCCGCATTACTTATCTATCTCATCTTGGTGCCTTTGATGGTTTTCTTTATGCTGAAAGACAAGAATGAGTTGCTGCAAAATATTAAGGTGCTACTGCCAAAACGCAGAAGACTCATTAAGCAAGTTGGTACTGAGATGAATATCCAAATCATGAACTACATACGTGGAAAGGTTATTGAAATTATCATAGTTGGTGGTGTTTCGGCGATTACCTTTGTGTTGATGGATCTGCGCTATGCCCTATTATTAGGTGTTTTAGTTGGATTCTCAGTCCTTATTCCTTTTATCGGTGCTGCAGTTGTTACATTGCCCGTACTCGCTGTTGCTTTGTTTCAGTGGGGGGTTTCGCCAAACTTTTATTATATCGTTGTTGCCTATGGCATCATTCAAGCGTTAGACGGTAACTTATTGGTGCCTTTGTTGTTTTCCGAAGCGGTTAGTTTGCATCCTGTTTATATCATTATAGCGGTGTTGTTCTTTGGCAGTTTGTGGGGATTTTGGGGAGTGTTTTTCGCTATACCTTTGGCGACTTTAGTCAAAGCGTTGATCAACGCATGGTCAGACAGTGCTGCTAAACCAGAAGTTGAAGTGCAGGCTCAATAAAGAAATAACGGTGAGGAACTTAATAAATTCTCACCGTGTTATTAAATCGGGCTAATTAAAATAGTCTAGCACTACATCATGATGCTCTTTCGTTTTGAATTTATCAAAGACATGTTCAACAACGCCTTGTTCATCGATTAGAAAAGTAATACGGTGAATGCCGTCATACTCTTTGCCCATAAACTTTTTAAGTCCCCAGACACCAAATTGATCAGCAACTTGGTGGTCTTCATCCGACAATAGATCAAAATTGAGGTCGTGTTTTTCTTTAAATTTTGGCAGACGTGCAACGGGGTCTGGACTTATCCCCAATATCACAACATTGTTGTCGTCGAATTGTACTTTAGTATCTCGTAAACCTTGTGCTTGCACTGTGCATCCTGGTGTCATTGCTTTAGGGTAAAAGTAAATTAGGACTTTTTGGCCACTTAAGTCGCTTAATGTGACTTTTTCGCCGCTGTCATTTGTTAGCGTAAAGTTCGGTGCTTTGTCACCTGCTACCAATCTGTTCATTGTATTCCTTATAGAATGTGATTATTGAACATACCCATCTCTCTTGAACTGCTTGTACGTTGGTCACACTCATTCACCACAATCACTTAGTTTGTCTAAGCTTCCGTGGACTCATTCGTTTGCTGCCACCATCCAGCTCCAATGGTTTTGGGTATAGTGAATAAATTTAGTGTTTTTCGTTAATCGTGCCAATTAAACTCAGTTGCTCAATATGGTCTTCGTATTCTGAGCAAACTTTTTTTATATCAACGCCATCTGGGATGCTCACTACCATTTTGCACTTCAACATTTTTACTTGCGTGTGGCGTTCTACGAAAAGCCTTTGACGAAGTGCGTTAATCGAAATATCTCGCTCACCGAAAAACTTCGTCACGCTCGCTAAAACACCGATTGCATCAACGCCAACAAACTCTACGTCTGCCAAGTGAACCAGGTCTTGCCTATGGTGATCCTTTGTACGCTTCATCATAGAAAGAAGATCATGCCGCTGGCAAAGCTGGGAGATATTGATCTCAGCCCGTGCGATAGCGCCTACATCGCCTTCTAAAATTAAGGTCAAAGAAAAGTCTTGGCCATAAATTGCTTGTCGACTGTCTAATATGTTGCATTCGGTTTCGCTGGCTGCTGCAGCTAGATGACTTAAGATATTAATTTTGTCACTGCCAAGCACTAATACAATGAGTTGCTCTTCCACTACAAGATCCAAGCGTTTATTAAAGTTACCTTTAGCATACCGTAAATTGACATATTTGCGTATTCACAAGATTTATTTTGTCGCTGGTGTATTTTAATGAGAATAATTTAGCACCGCGCGAAGGTGTTTTCGGTAGTTAAGATATATGCTTGTTCGCTTCCCAAATATGGCTTTTTTGAGCATAAGGTTTAGAGGATTACTTATATTCATAAGCCAGCCTTTTTTACCAAAGTTCATTATTAGGTTCTTTTTCTTTACTTTGCTTGTTTTTATTGGTCTAGCTCATTACCATATGCGCTCTTTTTTAGGGGAGACAGCATGTTTAAAGGCAGTATTGTTGCGTTGATTACACCAATGACCAATGATGGTAAAGTTGATTACCCATCATTGAAAAAGCTCGTTGAGTTTCATTTGGCGCACGGAACAGATGGTATCGTTTCTGTAGGCACGACTGGTGAGTCAGCGACTTTACCTGTTGAAGAGCATATGGAAGTCGTTAGAAAGACCGTTGAATATGCTAAAGGCAACATACCTGTTATTGCTGGTAGCGGTGCTAATTCTACAGATGAAGCTATATTCTTGAGCCATTCAATGCAAGATTTAGGTATTGATGCTTTCCTAACGGTTGTCCCTTATTACAACAAACCTCAGCAGAAGGGGATGATAGCGCATTTTAGGGCTATCGCTGACTCTACGCATATACCTAACCTTTTATACAATGTGCCTAGCAGAACAGTGGCTGATATGTTGCCGGAAACAGTAGCTGTGCTGGCTGAGCATGATAATATTGTTGGTCTTAAAGATGCCACTGGCGATATGAGTGTATTAAGTGAGTTGAAACGTGTTGTTCCAGACGATTTCTGTTTATTAAGCGGTGATGATTCAACTTGCTTAGCGTTTATGGAAGGTGGAGGTGATGGTGTAATCTCTGTTAGCGCGAATGTTGCACCTAAAGCAGTTGCTGATATCTGTCGTGCTGCTTTAAGTGGCAATGTTGAATTAGCGCGTGATATCAATAATCAGGTCGCAGCCTTGCATAGTGATCTGTTTATTGAGCCTAATCCTGTACTACCCAAATGGTGCCTTCACCGTATGGGGATGATTGAGTCTGCTTTCTTACGTCTACCCTTAGTTGAAGCGGAACTTAATAGCATAAAACATATCGAAGGTATTATGACGAAAGTTGGAATAGAGTTATCTTGAGGATAGTAATGATGAAATACTCGTTGTTGATGGCTGCTGTGGTATTAAGCTTAAGCGCTTGTTCATCTGTAGAAAAAAGAAGAAAAGCTAACGGTAGCTTTGAATACATTGAAGAAAGCGAACGTTTTGAGCTACGTATTCCTGAAGGTGTCGATGAGCCCGAGTATGATCGTACTTTTGAGTTACCTGAACTTAGCGAAGAAGTATCAACAGAACTGGTTGGGGAAAACTTGACTGTTGAGTCTCCTTACCTCGTATTGCCTTTAGTAACAGGATCGCGTGTTGCAGAAGGTGCTCAAGAGGCGACGGTGTGGTTCGATCAGGTTGATGATAGTCAGCCTTTGGATGTCACAATTTGGAGTTCGTTGGTCGATTACCTAGAAGAGCAGGGTGTTGGTATAGATTCTTTTGATCGAGATGAGCATAAATTAGTCACAGACTGGATCTTGGTTGAAGAGAATACGGGTAGGTGGTACAAATTTAATAATACCGAGAGGAATATTGGACGACGATTTGAATTCTCGGTTGAAATGGAACCACATGGCAGAACCGGTGCTTTACAAGTGAAATTGCGTGACTATCTCGAAACTGTCGATGACGATGTTAATGATGCGATACTACCAACAGAAAAACGCCAAGAAGAAGTTGAAATATTAAACAAAGTTATCGGTTATTACGATTTTCAAATTCGAACAGAAATCGTTCGTAAACAGCGTTTAGTGCTTGATGGTTTAGATTTAGAACTTGGATTTGATGCTAATGGCGATGCAGCCTATATCGTTGATGCGCCATATGAAGTTACCTGGGCCAGGATGTTATTGGTTTTACGGAAACTTGGCTTTAACGTTGTTGACTTAGATCGTTCTAACGGCATACTTTTCGCTAATTACAACGGTGTTGACTCTGGTTGGTGGGGAAATTTATGGGGTGGTGCAGAAAGTGAACTTCCTATCGAAAAAGACAGGTACCGTTTTCAAATGAAAGAAGTAGGTGAAAAAACCTCTGTCACTTTGCTTTCAGATGATAATGAACCTTTAACACCAGAATCTATCAGTGATATGTATCTCACCTTCTCAGAGATAATGGCAACTGACGATCTTGATATTTAACGACTTATAAGAATTTACATTATGCAAAAAGTGTCCGAGCTTTACCGTGGTAAAGCTAAAACGGTTTATACGACTGATGATCCTTCCTTACTTATCCTTCACTTTCGAAATGACACATCAGCTTTTGATGGAGAAAGAATTGAGCAGCTAGATCGTAAGGGTATGGTTAACAATAAATTTAACCACTTTATTATGTCAAAGCTTCAAGATGGTGGCATAGAAACTCAACTTGAATCGTTATTAAGTGATGATGAAGCTGTTGTGAAGAAGCTTGATATGATACCTGTTGAGTGTGTTGTCCGTAATGTTGCTGCGGGCTCTATTACACGTCGATTAGGTGTGGAGGAAGGACTAGATCTTAATCCACCTACCTTTGAGTTCTTTCTAAAGAATGATGCACTACATGACCCTATGGTTAACGAATTTCATATCCGATCATTTGGTTGGGCGTCAGAGGAACAAACAGAAGAGATGAAGCGACTCACGTTTAAAGTGAACGACATTCTTAAAAAACTGTTTGATGATGCTGGCTTGATTTTGGTTGATTATAAACTGGAGTTTGGTGTTGCAAACGGCAAGCTTATATTGGGTGATGAATTTACACCCGATGGATGTAGGCTCTGGGATAAAGCAACAAGAGAGAAGTTGGATAAAGATAGATTTAGACAAGGTCTTGGCGATGTTGTTGAATCATATGAAGAAGTCGCCAGGCGGTTAGGTGTTACACTCGACTAGCTCAAATATACATTTCAAAGGCATCATCTTCTGATGCCTGTTTTCTAAGGCTCCATCTTTACATTTATTTTTCCGTATATATAAATATTATTGAAGATAAACTGTTGAGCTATATTCAGCATGGTTAGCCTAACTATCGGTTAGTTTTACATGCATAAAAGTAAAATTAGTAACATCAATGGCTAGTCGAAGATTGTTACGGCTTGCCTGCTTACCGCTATTAATTCACCTTGTTGGTCCCATATGTTGGCTTCTGTATGAGCATACCCACTAGCTGCTTGCCTTGTTTTTGCTTGATATGCGAGCCAGTCTGTTGGTGATATAGGGCTGTGAGGGTGAATGAACTCTATATTCCAGCTCATAGTGCTCAATGGAGCAGGCCATTTGAGCATTTGCAGTACAGTCGGCGGCCAAGCATCAATCAGTGCTATTATATGTGCATCCGTTATCTTGGCTGGTGGTTGTTTAAATCGCATCCAACCATGAATATGAGATTTTTTCCTTCCAGTAAAAGGTAATCCGCCATCTACCATGGCTAAGTCAATATTGGTTAAGAACTTTGGTGTTACTTTTGGGATTTGCGGTAGAAATTTTGCTTTCTTGGGTAGTGCCATGTTGTGAGTATCTGAATTAACCACAATAATCTTAGAAGTGCGCTCAACACCAAAACTTGCCTGACTTTGAACACAGACATTATCATTTTGAATGATCTTACCTAGGATTTGCGTTACATTTTTTCCTTGTCTAAGGATGTCAGTTTCAAATGTAATAGGCTCATCGGCTTTTAAAGGGCCAATGAAATTTGTGTTATAGGAACGGAGGACTCTATCTTTTGAGGTTTGCTGCTTTATCACAGCATACAGCAAAGCTGCGCTTAAACCGCCATAAACGGTCCTTCCTTGTGACCATTGAGCTGGGATAGATAAACTGTTTTGCTGAGATACGATTGATTCAATAGCAGAGTTAAGGAGTTGATCAAAATTCATAGAGTTGTTTTGCTAAAAACGTATTTTTTCATTTATAACACACACCTGGTCCGATGTCTTTGTGTGTTTATTTATGGCCTGTAAAAGTCTTGATGTTTCTATCTACTTGTAATGCAAAAACATTTCTACGAACTGATTGACTCTGTCTTTACATATTCTTGCAGTGACTTTGACTCAATATATTCTCGCAGTTTCTGCTCAGCTTCTTCTCCAAAAAGTATCTCACAAGCTTCCTTTAATCCTGGTGCATTGATGAATTTTTCTGGACGTACAACGAGCGAAATCTTGGAGCGTCTTCTTAAAAAGTCATCAAGCTTAGTGACCATTTCTCTTTTTGCTGCATGTTCAATCTCTACACGTAAATATTCTGCGTTTTCAATTAAAAGCTCTGCTTTTGCTGGATTTTCGCGGATAGATTCGAGCATGCCAATGGCATTGCGCCCATATCGCCTCCAGAACCTTTGCGTTAGTGGTTCTGAAGAACTTTCTGGTGTCAGTTCATCTAGTTTCATTAGTTTGGCGCGATGCATGAATTCATTTTTGACCGAATCGTCTGGTTCGCCGTACCACTTTTGGTCCGAGTAGGGGATATCAATACCGAATTGTTTGATGATGTCAGCAACCTCATTGCCAACGTTAATACAGTCAGTTAGTTTGCCACCAAAAATGGACATATAGTTCTGAGAGTTATCCTTATCAATCGCATGCTTACGCGACAGCTGAACCCAATCGGCTTCCCCGTTACGATCTTCGATAGCTAGAGGTCTTACACCACATCGCTCAGCGATGACATCATCAATGGTAAGTGGTTTATCTAAATCGAGGAGTTTATTGACATTGTCCAACACAAATTGTCGGTCTTCTCCACTCACGGTTGATTGTGGGTTATCAACTTGAGTATCGGTTGTCCCAATGCATGTTTTAGGCCCCATTGGTATTACAAAGAACAACCGACCGTCATCAGCAAAAAAGGTCAATACTTTTTTGCTACCGGTGACACGATCGACAATCAAATGTATGCCTTTTGAAAAAACGTGGTGATGTTTAGTTTGGATTTCATTTGTCGAATTAATTGGGTCAACATAAGGCCCACTAGCATTAATAAAAGCCTTTGATTTTATCGTGAATTCTTCACCTGTTAGCACATCTCTTGCTGTTGTTTGCCAAAGGTTATTTTCTCTCACGGACTCAAGTGACTCTACGTAGTTTGCTGCAATACAGCCGTAACTCATACTCGAGCGGATAAAGTTGAAGACGAATCTAGCGTCGTTATCATGCAGGTAACAGTCTGAATACTCGAAACCACCTCTAACATTAGATATATCAATAACACTCTCCATTCCTTTGATATTCTGCGACGAAAGATACTTAGGGAATTTAGTGAAGAATCTACCGAAGCACCAATAAAGAACTGTGCCTAAAAATATGAAAAGAGGATGAAATCTAAAACCACGTTGGATACTAGTTAAGAATCGGATCTCTTTAACGGTTGAAGGATAGTTTTTCATTAAATGGTTTCGGCTCTTGCAAAGCTTATTAACCAAACCATACTCATGACTTTCTAAGTATTTGATACCACCCCAAGCGAGATTAGAAGAGTTAGAACTTGTGAAACCAGCAAAGTCGCCTTTGTCTATCAATGCGACACTGACTCCTTTGGCCGACAATGCCGCTGCGGATACTGCACCATTAATTCCACCTCCAATAATGAGAACATCGTACGTTTTCTGAGGTAATTTTCTGATATTACTTTTACGTAGGTTCATAGCGTTTGTCTGTTTCTGATGTTGTTAAGATGTGCCAAATTTAGGGAACTGTACCTGTCTTTTGAGATACTTCTTACTTTAATAAATCGTCTCAAGCGAATCAATAGTAAAGTATAATAAATACTATTTATTTACTTTGAGTGTGAGTAAATAAAAATTAGTAAGGGGGAGTCACAGTTTCCCTTTCATTAAGATTTTGTTAGCTTGATATATCTCCTATTAAATGAATAAAACAAGTCAGAGGGTTTCTTGATATACGATTATGTTGATGCGACTAGTGATAAACCGATTATCCATTTTGCCCATGCTAATAGCTTTCCAGCAGCAAGCTATAAGCAGTTTTTTGAAGCATTGTCAGACGATTTTCAAATCCTAGCGATTGCTCAATTCGGCCACAACGAACAATATCCTGTTAATGATAATTGGGATAATCAAGTTGATGAGCTTATCAATTTTATTTCTGCCAATGCGCCGAAGCCCGTGATTTCGATAGGGCATTCGCTTGGAGGCGTTATTGCTTACAAAGCGGCTTGTAAAAGGCCTGATTTGTTCTCGAACCTGATACTCCTTGATCCGCCTATAATAACAGGGTTGGCCGCGAGAGTTTTCCGGTTCGCCAAATTAACTCCCTTGATTGATAAGTTAACGCCGTCAGGTAAATCGAAACTAAGAACGACAGAATGGGAAGTGAGTGAGGATTTGATTCAATATTTTGCCTCTAGAGCATTATTCTATGAAATGCCCGAATCAGTGATCCAAGACTATATTAATGCAGCGATTGTTAAGGAAGAAGAAAGATTTACGTTATCCTTTAAAGCAGAAGTAGAAACTGCGTTGTTTAGAAATATTCCTCACGACCTATCAAAGTATGCTGGCAAGCTGGTAGTGCCTTCTACGTTGATATCTGCTGAATATTCAAATGTTTACAGGCCTAGTTTAGTTTCCACGTTTCTAAGACAGAATAGCGTGACCCATGAAGTATTTCGGGGCGTCGGACACCTCTTTCCTTTAGAACAACCAACTAAGACAGCTGATTATGTTAAGCAAAGCATGCTGAAAAATAACCCTAATAGGCCCTAGATACATTGGTTTAAATGAATACATTGGGCGACTGGAAGGCGACCGTTATTATCACAATGTAGATATGAAGTTTCTGCATGTATAAAGTCAAGGTCAATGGCTGTTACTGTTTAACGAACTGGTGATTTATGGAAACGAATGATTTTAGGGCCATCATATGTCGATGAGCTTGATAGGCATCGTGCTGATTAAATTAAAGGTTTGAAGCTTGTTTAATATACTAAATGTTATATAAAAGTGACCGCTACGAAATGTGCTGTAAATTGTTTTGATTGACACTGACTATTGAAGCGGTCTTATTAATGTATCGATTGTATTAACGTATTATTTGTGTTTGGTCACTATAGAGGTCTGTATGTTCTCATCGACGAAAAGTATGAACAGGTTTTTTAGAATTGCTTTTATATCTACTTCTATCAGTAGTGCTTGTTTAGCCTCAGCCAGCTCAACTCCGAATCTAACTGAGGGGTTTAACTTATCTAACGAGAAGGATAACGCTCCCCAAAGTTTTGATCAGTCTGTACAGAAACACATGGCTAATAAAATAAGCCGGATAGGTATGAAGAGTCACTATGATACTCATCTTGGAAAAGCCACATTTTTATGGGCAAATGAGTCTCTTACAAAACCTAATATGTCAGCTATTGATGTTATGCATAAGGCTGAATTCGCCGCTAATTACTACATGTCTGCAGTAAGTGGTGTAAGCATTGATAAAAATGCAATGAATAGCGCAAAGATGGCTTATATGCATGATCTTGGTAAAGGCGCGCTAGTGGCTAAGTTTAAGCAAGAAATTGCGGGCATAGAGGTTTTTAATCGAGAGATAAATGTTGCAATGGATAGGGAACATAACCTCGTTGCAACATCAGGGTATTTTGCACGTTCTCATATCGATGAATCTGAATTTAATCTTTTTCAACATTTTGGCGGTGCTGAGGCAGCAGTGCGCCAGGCAATCAGTGATTTGAGTCAAGTTACTGAGGAAGCTACGTTAACGTTAAAACATACTGTAGGTGAGTATGAATGGTTCGACGCACGGATGCTCAATAGCGACCTTATTGTCAATACGGCCCGTGCAAAGAAGGTTTTCTATGACAATGCTAAGGGGATTCGGCCTGCCTATTATATCGAGGTCGGGATGTCGAACCAAAGCTCGACAAACTCCTCTTACTACGGGTATGTCGTTGATGCTGAGAGTGGAAAAATATTCTTTAAAAACAATATGATTCAACAGGAAAGTTCATTTACCTACCGTGCTTATCTCAATGACAATGGGTATCCACTAGAAAGCCCACATGGTGACGTTATACCTACTGCAGTAAGTGGCCAAGATCCTATTGCGGTTTTACCAGCTCCACTCGTTACTCTACCAAATTTTGCAGAATTTAGTCGTCAAGAACCATGGCTATCAGCGACAGCGACGTCGACACAAGGGAACAATGTATTTGCTTATGCTGATATTGTTTCGCCTGATGGTTTTAGTGGGGGCGACAGTTTAACCACGACGACATCTGATGGTGTTTTTGATTATCAATTAAGTGCCGATGAAGATGCTCAATCGAGAAGGAACATTGATGCAGCTGTTGTCAATCTATTCGTCATGAATAATTTCCTGCACGATTACTATTATGACTTTGGTTTTGACGAAATATCTGGCAATGGTCAGAATAATAATTTCGGACGCGGGGGGGTAGGCAACGATGCTATTAACGCTGAAGCTCAAGACTTTGATGGATTGAATAACGCGAACATGTTGACGCCAGCAGATGGAGCAAGTGGCCGCATGCAGCAGTTTCTCTTTAATAGTAAGGATGCGGTAGATGGTGTTGATTTCGGTTTAAGTGTCACCTCTCCTAATTTGGGTTCACTTATAAATGAAGGTGCAGCATTTGGCCCTTTAGAATATGACGTGACAGGGCAAGTTGTTCGAATGCTTGACGCAAGTACCGGACCTGATGGCACCGGCACTGAGTTTGACGGCTGTGAAGCAGCGACTAACCCTGAAGAGGTTTCTGGGAACATCGTCATTGTAGATAGAGGGGAATGTAATTTTACCGTTAAAGTTATCAATGCCCAGAATGCAGGCGCTCTAGCTGTTATTATCGCGAATAACAGAGAAGATAATGATTCTCCGCCACGATTAGGTGGGGAAGACGATGCCGTTACCATTCCTGCTAGAAGTCTAGCATTTGCTCAAGGTCCACTCATTTATGATGTGATTGATGCGGGTCAGCTATTGACCGCTCGGGTGTTTGACAACTTTCTGCTCAAAGATTCAACGTTCGACAATGGCATTATTGCTCATGAATTTGGACACTTTATTCAAAACAGGCTTATAGGCAACGGCTCTGGTTTAACAACACTGCAAAGTCGTGCTTTAGGCGAAGGTTGGTCTGATTTCCACGCACTCTTATTTACTGCCCTGGAAGAAGATGCACAAATTCCTGGTAATGAGCAATTCCAAATTAATTACGGTGTGGGCACTTTTGTTGTTGATTTCTTCAATGGGATCCGTCGTGGTCCCTATTCGACAGACATGACGGTTAACCCATTAACGTTTATTCATATTCAAAATGGTGCCGAGCCACCGGGTTTTCCGCCAACTGTAGCTAATGATGACTCACCGCACCCCCCTGGTGAGCTTTGGGCTGTAAGTTTATGGGATATCTATGTGGGTTTAATTAACACACATGGCTTTCAAGAAGCGCAAGACCGCATGTCCGGGTATGTTATAGCAGGCTTGAAGTTAACGCCTATTAATCCTTTGTATACAGAGGCTAGAGATGCGTTACTAGCCGCTATATCAGCGTCGGATCAAAATGATTTTGAATTAGCACTTAATGCTTTTGCGCGCAGAGGGTTAGGCATAGATGCCATCTCACCTTCTCGCAATAGCGAAGATTTAGTGGGCGCCGTTCAATCTTTCAGTACAACAAACGTCGATTTTAATGCGAATGAGCTGAGAATAGAGAGTTTTAACGGCGAAACGATAGGTTTTTGTTCTAACGACAATATTTTAGATGTCGGTGAAACGGGAACTGTCAGCTTTAGTGTGTTTAATAGTAGCGATGATGTCTTAAATGGTATAACAGCCCAAATCACCTTAACCGATGAACTGGGGGTTCCTCTCCTTGATCAATCAGCAGTGACATTCGAGAATGATGGTGTGATTGAATTAGGAGAATTAACGGCGTCTTCAGTTACCGAATTTGGACCTCTACTAATGACGTTAAATGATGCTCTTGTCGGTGAAGTGTTGAATATACAGTTGATGTTTTCATCTGATAATGGCCTTGCTACGCCAAACCCATCGACAGTTACCGCGCTTGTTAATTTTGATTTTGTTGAACGCGAAATTGACCAACAAGCTTCAACGGATGGAATGGAGTCAATAGCAACCTTAAATAATTGGGTTGAGTTCGTAGCTATAGGTGGAACGGCTGCAGAAGATAGCCGACGTCTCGACAGTTCGGATACACCTTTCTTCCAAGTTAGAAATCCGTCCATTGATTTGGGGTTGCAATCACAAGTGATTAACAACAACAGCTTTTTATCTGATATTCGTTATGAAACTAGGGATTTTAATGTCGGTGACGGAAACGACTTTACGATGAGTTTTTGGCATTTTTATGATTTTGAACAAGGCTTTGATGGCGGTGTTATTGAGATCAGTATCAATAATGGTGAGTGGGTTGATGTTACTGATGCGGGTGGTGTTTTTGATATAGGCTACTCAGCTATTGATACCAGCACTTCGAATGTTCTGACGGGAAGAGCAGCTTTCACGGGAACTAATGCAGCTAATGGGTTTCCGGCAGAGCAAACAGGACAATTTGATACGTTGAGGTTCGGTAGTGCACTAAATGGTCAACAAGTAAGGTTGCGTTTAAGGGTATTAACCGATCAAAATACTGGTGGGCCTGGATGGCGTATTGATAATGTTACTTTCAGTAATATTGTTAGTCCTATTTTCTCAGATGTTATCGCGGGTAATGATAATCGAGTTATATGTGATCCTGTGCCGCTTATTCAGATTGACACGATATCTTTAACATTAGCTGACAACGAATCGGGTGAGTTTAACGCTACAGTGTTCAACAGGAATAACCCTGGGGCCGTTATTAACTATGCCTGGCGTCAGACTGCTGGACCAGAAGTTGCAAGTTTTTCTGGAGAGAATACACCTAACTTTAGCTTTGACCCATCACCAGTGGAAGACGATATTGAGCTTCAATTTGAGGTGGAAGTCTCTGATGGTGTTGCTGTATCAACGGCCTTGGTGAGTGCTGTTGTTTCGAGTGCCGGAATGTCAACGCCTCCAGCACCGACACCTCCACCACAAGCACAAAGCGCTGACTCTGGTGGAGGAGGGAGCATGTATTGGTTGCTGGGGCTATTGCCCTTAGTAATGTTTAGGCGCTTTTCTGGATAAAAGAAGTATGTGAAAGAGGCAAGAAGATATTGCCTCTTTTCTTGCTATTTTGCTGACTTGGCATCTGCAACTATCTGTCTAACGTCTTTCAATAATTCTTTAGCGTTGTAGACGA
The DNA here is from genome assembly GCA_964625615.1 of uncultured Pseudoalteromonadaceae bacterium. GTDB lineage: Bacteria > Pseudomonadota > Gammaproteobacteria > Enterobacterales > Alteromonadaceae > M269. The sequence continues at coordinate 26,536 of CAZVDU010000006.1, forward strand.
TGCCATCTTTGATCGTATAACTGACACCACCAACGCGAGTAGGGTTATTGTTTTCATCAAGTTTATAATGTCCAGTGCCGTAGAGTACTTTGAAGTTCTGTAGGGGGTTCTCATCCACAATAACCATATCAGCGAGCTTGCCAATGGTAATAGAACCAATGTCGCTTTCCATATCAAGCGCCTCAGCACCGTTAAGGGTTGCTGCTTGAATGACCTCAAGTGGGTTAAAACCAGCTTCTTGAAGTAGCTCGAATTCAGCGATAGTGCCAAAACCATAAATTTTATAGATGTAACCAGAGTCTGAACCGACAGTTACACGCCCGCCATGATTTTTATAGTCATTGATAAAAGCCATCCATTTGTCGAAGTTTTCTTTCCAAGCAATCTCTTTCTCTGTTGTCCAATCAAACCAATAGGAACCATGGGCATAACGACTTGGCGCGAAGAAATCCCATAGAGTTGGCAGCGTGTATTCATCATGCCATACAGCGTTGCGCTCTCGCATAAGATCACGACTTGCCTGATAGATGGTCATCGTTGGATCTAGGGTGAAATCAAGTTCGATTAATTCATCACGAACAGCATTCCATGTTTCACTACCCGGTTCAGCTGCTTGCGCCCACAATCTTCCTGCTTCACTAAATCGGTCTTGCTCATTGTTATAATTATAATTTGAGGGATAATTTTGGATGCGTTGATTTTCAAACAATGCTTCAGGTAAGCCGTACCAATGTTCCATCGTTGTTAACCCAAGGCGCGCAGAATCAAGGACGTTCATACTCATTACGTTGAGCTGTGCATGGTGCATTGCTGTTCCTAAATTTTGTTTTTTTGCTTCATCTAAAGCTGCTTCCATAATCTTAGGTGTTGCGCCAAAGAATTTAAGTCCCTTTGCTCCTTGTTTAGCGGCTTTCTTAACCCAAGTTCGGGCTTGGTTAGCGGTATAAATTGGTTTTTCTGAACCTTGCCCAAATCCTAGGTAAGGGATGAGTCGGGGGGCAACGATCTGGTTGGACTTACTACGTTCAACATGGTCTAAAACCCAATCAAGTCCATTGAAGCTGCCAGGTTCACGCACTGTCGTTATACCGTGTGCTAACCAAAGCTTAAATACGTATTCCGCTGGGATATCGTCTGCAGAGCCACCTATATGGCCGTGCATGTCAATAAAGCCAGGTAGAATATACTTGCCCTCCAGATCCATCTCTTTGTCACCAGGTTGTGCAGCGGGTCTTCCCTCAGGCTTGATTGGAACTCCCGGATTACCAACGTTAACGATATTAACAATACGGTTCTTTTCCACCACAATGTCGACCGGACCGCGAGCTGGTGCGCCTTCGCCACTTATCATTGTGACCCCTCGTAGGATAAGCCGATTAAAAGGCCCTTCGCCTTCATTACTTTGTCGATTAGGGGCTTTTTCTCCCGGCTTAGCAGCAACAGGAAAACTAAAAAGGCTGATGAATACGACAATCAAAAATGACTTTAGTGACATATAATTTCTCTATTGTTATTTTGCGGAACTAGCCTAGTACAATTGTGGTTAATATAATAGTAATTGGTCTATGTTTACTGATTGCTTAGAGTGGTAAGAATCATTAACAAGGATACTTTACGTCTTTATATATACGGGCTTGTTATTTATGGGCGGCAACGATTTAATAGCGTTATATCAGAACTTAAAATAAGTCGTGTAATCTGGCTTTAATTAATAGCAGTGGTAATACTCATTCATGAACAATCATATTAATGCTCTCATCAACCATTGGTATCAAGAGAGAGAGAATGTTGAATGGGTCTTAGCGACAGTTATTCGTACCCAAGGTTCTTCTTACCGTAAACCTGGTGCAATGATGTTACTTAACTCACTTGGTCAGTATTATGGGTTGGTGAGCGGTGGTTGCCTCGAATCCGATATCATGCGCAAAGCGCGTCAATGTTTGAGTCAGGGCAAAAATCATACTGCGATATATGATATGCGTGAAGAACATGATTTGGCATGGCAATTAGGTATTGGTTGTGGTGGGAAAGTTGAAATACTGCTTCAACCTATTTCTGAAGTTAATAATTGGCTTGATTTAGATAAAGTACATTCACTATTAAATAAGCGCCTTGCGTGTCGTTATTCGATCAATACAGCGGTCACTTTGCCAGCAAATAGTGTCACTGAAGTACAAGTATTATCCAAACTTAACAAGAACCCACATCAGCGAGTGGTCTCAGAAGAAGAAGGTCTACTTGAATTAACCTTATTACCATCTCCGCATTTGGCAATCTTTGGCGGTGGTGTCGATGCTAAGCCTTTAGTGAATATGGCCGCCGAAATGGGGTGGCAAGTCACGCTTTTTGATCATAGAGCAGGTTATGCGAGAGCATCTGATTTTGATAAAGCGTCATGTATTGTCAATAAAACGTACGGGCAGATCGTTGATGATGAATGGTTAAATAACATTGACGCGGCTGTGATCATGGGACATAACGTTGTTTTTGATGCGCATGCATTGCGTTTACTTCAGTCGAGTAGTGCGGATTATATTGGATTATTAGGGCCAACGCACAGAACAGAAAAAGTACTTACTGAAGCTGCTTTGGAACGTGTCGCTCTTAAAAAAATGTTAGCAAACCCTATTGGTTTAAATATAGGAGGGGATTTGCCCGAATCCATCGCACTGTCCATTTTGTCAGAGATACATGCGTTTATGCATCAAACTGATGCAATTTCACATAGTCATTTGTTAGCTAACAATGCGCTGAACGATTAATGTCAATAAGCGCCCTAATATTAGCGGCCGGTGAAAGTCGGCGTTTTGAAGGTATAAAGCAATTAGCTGATATTAATGGGAAGACATTACTTAACAGGGTTGTTGATGCATACGCGCAAGCAGGTTGTTCTACTATTTATGTGGCATTAGGTGCGAATGCTGAAGAAATTGTTCGAACCTTGCCTAGTTATGCCGAAGTCGTCAATGTTACAGATTGGCAACAAGGCATGGGACATAGTTTATCGACAGCGTTGTCCAGTATGAAAAAGAGTGAGCTATTTACCGATACTGACAAGCTCATGGTGGGCGTTGCAGATCAAGTTAGTATCAAAACAGAAAACCTGAAACAGCTGATCGATATGGCTCTAAGCTATCCTAGCAAGATCGTTACTGCTAGCTATAATCAGATACAGGGAGTACCTGCGATATTCGGCAGTAATGACTTTGATGGCTTGTGTGAGCTAGATGGAGATATTGGTGCACGCGCTTATATAAAAAGAAATATGAAGAGAGTAATTGCTGTTGAAATGCCTTCAGCAGCGTTTGATATTGATACAAAAGACGACTTATATAATTGGCAGATAAGCCAACAAAATTAAAAGACCAGCAAGGATTAATCATGATTAATTTTATGTTAAATAATAAACCGGTGTCCGTCGATGCAGACCCGCAAATGCCCTTATTGTGGGTTATTCGGGATATGCTCAACTTAACAGGTACTAAGTTTGGGTGTGGAATCGCGCAATGTGGCGCCTGCACAGTGCATATGGATGGGCAGCCAATCCGCTCTTGTGTAATGCCTGTCTCAGCAGTTGCCGATAAAAAGATTACAACCATTGAAGGCATCTCAGAAAGTGCTAAACACCCTGTTCAACAAGCTTGGGTTGAGCACAATGTGCCACAGTGCGGGTATTGTCAGTCTGGTCAAATAATGAGTGCTGTAGCCTTGTTGGAGAGTAATAAAAAACCTGACGACAAAGCAATTGATGACTATATGCAAGGTAATATTTGTCGGTGCGGTACATACCCTCGCATTAAAGCGGCCATTAAAACAGCCGCCAATAATTTTGACTTGGCTAAGAACGTTGGAGGTGATGCATGAGTTCATCTAAGACGCATTTAGAAAATGTGAGTCGTCGTAGTTTCCTAAAAGCAACAGGTATCGTTGGTAGTGGTTTAGTACTAGGAACTGTACTGCCGGGTGTTGCCCCATTATGGGCAGTAGAAAATGCATCAAATGAATTGAATTTGTTTGTCAGCATACGAAACGATGGTCAAGTCGATATTGTTTGTCACCGAAGTGAAATGGGACAAGGTATCAGAACGGGTATCCCGCAAGTTATAGCCGAGGAGCTTTGTGCTGATTGGGATAAAGTTAATGTTGTTCAAGGGTTAGCAAATGAAGCCTATGGTAGTCAAAATACTGATGGCTCTCGTTCTATTCGTCGCAATTATCAACGTATGAGAGAAATGGGGGCTGCTGCTAGAACAATGTTAGAGCAAGCAGCCGCTAAACAATGGGCTGTCAAACCTAGTCGAGTCTACGCGGAAGATAATGTTGTTAAACTCAAAGGCTCATCTAAACAATTAGGCTTTGGTGAGTTGGTTGCTGATGCTATAACAATGACACCGCCTGAAACGGATAAATTAACCTTTAAATCCCCTAAAGATTTTAAACTAATAGGTAAACCTATTGCTTCGGTCGATATTAATAAGGTTGTTACTGGCAAAACAGAGTTTGGGCAAGACGTTCAATTGCTCGGGATGCTTTACGCTAGCATTGAGCGCACCCCTGTTGTTGGTGGAACAGTAGAATCTTATGATGAAACAGCAGTATCTGGGGTTAACGGTGTGGTTAAAGTATTCAATATGCCTGCAAAACCTTTGCCTGCATTATTCAATCCCAAAGCAGGTGTGGCTGTTATTGCAAATAATACGTGGTCAGCATTGCAAGGTCGTCAAAAGCTTAATGTGCAATGGAAGCTTGGCGAACATGCTAAGCATAATTCTGGCAGCTACTTAGATGAACTTAAGTCTAAGATTGTGACTAAAGGGAATGTCATTAGAAGTTCTGGTGATGCCTATGTAATGGCGGGGCGGGCCGCAGATAAAGTCTCTGCAACTTATACTATGCCTTACTTGGTGCACGCACCTATGGAGCCGCCTGCAGCGACAGCTGTTTTCAAGGACGGAATGTGTGAAGTCTGGGCGTGTACGCAAACACCACAGAGTGCACAACAAAATGTTGCAGGTGCGTTAGGTATCGACATAGATAAGGTTAAGTTGCATGTTACTTTACTTGGTGGTGCCTTCGGTCGTAAATCTAAGCCTGATTACGTGGTAGAAGCAGCATTGTTAGCTAAAGAAACCGGCAAACCCGTTAAAGTGGTTTGGAGTCGAGAAGATGATATTCAACATGGATACTATCATGCGGTTAGCGCACAACATTTTGAAGCAGGCTTGAATAGTAATAATGCTGTTCAGAGTTGGGTACAAAGAACGGCTTTTCCCAGTATCAGTTGGACATTTGATTCAAATGTTGATGAACCTCAAAGTGGGGAACAGGCGCTTGGTTTCGGTGATTTACCTTTTGATGTTGGGGCTCTGTCAATGGAGACTCATAAAGCTCCGGGGCATATTCGTATTGGTTGGATACGTTCAGTCAGCAATATCCATCATGGCTTTGCTGTTGGCTCATTTGTAGACGAAGTTGCGGCTAAGGCGGGGAAAAAACCACATAACATGTGGCTAGAGTTGTTAGGTAATGACAGAATAGTTGATCCAGCAGAACAAGGCTTTGAATACGGTAATTATGGTGAATCGAAAGATACATTCCCTATAGAAACCAAGCGCTTAAAAAATGTTTTAAATCTTGTTATGGAAAAGTCTGGCGCTGATAAGCCAACAACCAATGGTGAAGGTTGGGGAATAAGTGTACATAGGAGCTTTGTTTCTTATGTCGCTGTTGCCACTAAAGTAAAAGTTGAGGGTGGTAAAGTATCTATCCTGGAAATGCACTCAGCCATTGATGCTGGCACTGTCGTTAATCCTGATAGAGTTGCTTCACAGCAAGAAGGTGCCATGATCTTTGGCTTGTCGATAGCTTTGTTAGGTGAAATCAGCGTTAAGGACGGTGCTGTTGAACAATCTAACTTCCATGACTTCCAAGTCTTGAGAATGCCTCAATGTCCTAAGATTGAAACCTACATTGTGAAATCTGACGCACCTCCAGGTGGTGTTGGAGAGCCAGGTGTGCCGCCGGTGGCCGCAAGTGTTGCTAATGCGATATATCATGCCACGGGAGAACGTATTCGTGACTTACCTATTAGCAAGCATATGAAAGTTTAGAGTGAGGGAAGTGGTAATAAGAAAAAAGCGCCAAGTGGCGCTTTTTTTGTACTTCTTCAAATTCTAACTGTTTAATATCACTCGGTAATTGGGAAACCTCTGTCACGCATAAGTGCTTTAACATCGGCGTCTCTCCCCCTAAAAGCACGATACGCATCGGCTGGGTCAACGGCATTACGAATAGAGAATAAATGCTCAACTAATTTATCAGCGACCTTTTTATCATAAAAGCCACCTTCTGCTTCAGCAAAGGCTTCTGCAGCATCTGAGGTTAATACTTCTGCCCACATGTAACCATAATACCCTGATGAATATCCTTCACCTGAGAATATATGGCCAAAATGTGTTGTGCGGTGGCGCATGACTACTTCACTAGGCATACCTAGGCGTTCGAGTTGTTCGCGCTCAAAAGTATCAGGTTCAATCGTGGCCGGATCTGTTGTGTGATAGAGCAGATCCATAATTGCTGAGCCCATATATTCTGTCGTTTTAAAACCTTCATTAAAGGTAGCTGCTTTCTTAATCTTGGCAACAAGCTCAGCAGGGATAGGCTCACCAGTCTCATGATGTACCAAAAACTGATCAATGACTTCATCCGTCGTCAGCCAGCGCTCAAGCAGCTGAGATTGGAACTCAGTATAGTCCCTTACGCCAGAGTGAGAGGTTGGATATTTAACGGTTGCTGATAAAAAGTGCAATGCATGTCCAAATTCATGGAAATATGTTTCGGCATCATCGAATGAAATAAGGGTAGGCTTACCTTCTGCACCTTTTACAAAGTTTGAGTTATTAGAGGACAATACGGTCTTCTTGCCGTCAAAAGTTGTATGGCTGCGGTAAGTTGTTGCCCAAGCACCAGAACGTTTGCCTGGTCGGCTAAATGGGTCTAAATACCAAAGGCCAATATGATCACCTGAGGTTTTGTCTTTTACTTCCCAAACTTTAACGTCTTCATGGAAGACAGGAACTGAACCTTCAGGCACCGGTGTAAAGTCAAAGTTAAATAACCTGCCGGCTACGTAGAACATAGCTTCACGCAGCTTATCGAGTTGTAAATATTGTTTAACTTCATCTGAGTCTAAATCATATTTAGCTTTACGTACTTTCTCTGCATAATATCGATAATCCCAGGGTTCAATTTTAATATTGGCGCCTTCTTTTTCAGCTAAGGCTTGCATATCGGCAACTTCTTGTTCAACACGAGCAATAGCTGCTGGCCAAACTTTATTCATTAGATCCATAGCGTTTTTAGGTGTTTTCGCCATGCGATCTTCTAAACGCCATTGCGCATAGTTGTCGTACCCTAGTAACTTAACGCGTTCATGGCGCAAGGTGAGAATCTCTTTGATGATTTCATTATTGTCATGTTCGTCGCCATTATCACCACGGCTATAATAAGTATTCCAAACTTTTTCACGTAGCTCTCTTTCGTCCGAGTACTTTAAGAATGGGTCCATAGATGATCGTGTATTCGTGATCGCGTATTGGCCATCTTGTCCTCGTTCGGAAGCTGCTGCTGAAGCTGCTCCAATGAATGAGTCGGGTAAACCAGAAAGCTGATCTTCATTAATGTAAAGAACGTAACCTTCTTCATCGGCAAGTACATTGTTACCAAAAGAAGTGTGCAGTTGCGCTAAGCGTTGGTTGATATCAGCGTAGCGTTTTTTATCTTCTGCATTTAATGTTGCGCCGTTTCTTGCGAAGTTATTATACCTTAGCAATGTAATGCGCTGTTCTTCCTGCGTCAGTGATGTCAACTCATCACTCTCATAAACAGTTTTTACACGTTCAAAAAGTGCTGCATTCTGAATTATTTTGGAGTTAAAGGCGGATAGTTTGGGTGCCATCTCACGTTGAATCTCTCTAAACTCATTGCTGGACTTGTTGGCTGCCCAGATACCGTAGTAACGAGAAACCCGGCCTAATTTTTGCCCGGCGCGCTCCATTGCGGCAATCGTGTTTTGGAACGTAGCTGGTTCTGTGTTGGTTGCTATGGCATCTATTTCTTCGAGGTTGATAGCCATTGATTCTTCAAATGCGGACCTAAGGTCGGCCAGAGACATCTTATCAAACGCCGGGACACCACCATAAGGGCCACTGAAAGGTGCGGTTAAGATATTTTCTGTTTGAGCTGTGTTAGTGCTTTCACTTTTTGCTGCTGGTGATTGTTGGGTTGATTGTACATTTGATGGGGTAACGTCACTGCATGCAGATAGCGCTGCTATCACAGCTGCACTAGTTAGACTTAGTAGTATCTTTTTCATTGTTTTATCTGTTGCTCTAGCAATTATTTATTGTGTTAAATTTACCCTGCTTATACTACTTAAGTGATGACTTACTGCAAATATTTGGACGCTTGTATCCGGCTATCGGTCTATTTATGTAGCTTTAGACAGCGGTTGAGTAAACAATAGCTGCCAAAAAGAGCTAGTGATTGAGTAACGAATATTTAGGATTAAGTGCAGCTACTCCAAAGGCGCGTTCAAATGTGTCACCATAAGGTTAATCTTATCTTTGAGTTTGTTTTATGCGTTTTATTTTTACTGTATTCATTGCTGCTTTTTGTCTTCAATCTCATGCCGCATTGGTTGATGTAGAGATCGATAAAACAACTAACTTTACGGCCTACGATATTCCGCTACAAGCGTTACAAGGGCATTTGGTTTTTGAGTTTGATCCTACGCATAGCCAAAATATGAAAATTATTGATTTGTCGTTGGCAGAAAAGCAACCAAACGGGAAAGTCAGGGCGCGATCAACTTTTTTTCTTATCCAATTAGCGGACCCGAAAGCACGTAAAGGGATGCTAGTAGAAGTCAGTAACCGAGGTTCAAAAGCTTCACTTCGTTATTTTAACCAATCGACATCTCGCGATTTACCGGTACAAGCTTCCGCACTTGGTGACGGCTTAATTCAACGCTTGGGGTTATCACTGATGTGGGTTGGTTGGCAGCCAGATGTTTTTGTCGGAGAGCAGAATATGTCTGTTGAGTTGCCACGCGCACTCAATACTAAAGGTTTGGCGAGGAGTGATTGGACATTAGAATCGCAAGCCACTAAGTTACGTGTGGCACACAGAGACACGATTGACGTTCTGTATACAGTTGATAAGAGCAAAGCTAATGAGGCTTATCTAACGCGTCGTTTAAGCCCTAATGGTCTGAAGACTATTATTCCCAGGTCAGATTGGCGTTTTTCTGAAGACGGTGATTCGGTATTAGGAAGCTTTTCACCCGGTATTTACGAGTTAGTTTACCCAACGCAAGAGTCTGTTGTTGTTGGTTTGGGGTTAGCGCTTATCCGCGATACTGCCGAGTATGTCAAACAGCCAGGCTCTTTATTTGCTGCACCTAAGACTTTAGCTTTTGGCGTGTCACAAACAGGGCGTTGGCTTAGGCATTTCCTCTATCAAGGTTTTAATCAAACAGAATCGGGAACAAAGGCTTTTGATGGTATGCTGATTCACACTGCTGGTGCAGGTCGAGGTAGCTTTAATCATCGCTTTGGGCAACCTTCCAGAGATGCCCATCGTATGTCAGCATTCTTTTACCCTACAGATGTATTCCCATTTACCAGTCGTGAAACAGAACATCCTCTGACAAAAGAGGCAGACGGGCTGCTATCTCATATGGATAAGGCATTTTATCCAAAAATATTTTATACCAATACGGGGTATGAATACTGGGGCAGGGCGGCGGCACTTATTCATTCAAACAAGGGTAAAGATGTTGAACCATTGGACAATGAGCGAATATACCATCTTGCTTCAGGTCAGCACTTTGTCGAGAATCAACGGAATTTGAGAGAGATAGAAGGAGTAGATAGATATTATCAAGGTAACCCTCTTAATTTTTTACTTAATCTTCGTGCTATGTTGAGTTCACTCACTTATTGGGTTGTGAGTGATAAAGAGCCGCCGCAGAGCAACTACCCTAAGTTCTCCAACGAGACGTTAGTGCAATTTGAGCAATATACCTTACCTAAGGAGCTTAAGGGGTTAACTATTCCTGTAAGTCCTCATACGGCTTATATCAGTGACTATGGTGATCAATGGGATAAAGGTGTCATTGTTCAAACCCCTCCTAGATTGCTAGCAACGGTCGTTCCTCCGGTGCCTGTTGCTGATGAATATGGAAATGAATTAGGCGGCATGCGCCATCCTTTGTTAAAAGAGCCGATAGCCAGTTTTTTACCGTGGGTGTTACGTCGTGGAGAGTTCGCGCAAGATGAGATGATGGATTTTCGAGGCTCGCTTAAGCTATTACCAAAAGCCGATGTCTTGAAGCGGTATTCAAACATTAAGAACTATATTGAGCAATTGAATAAAGCAATTAACGAATCAATATCAGAAGGCTCTTTATTGGATGAAGATCGAGAAGCTGTTAGAGAACAAGCTGTTTGGTTGTGGGATTTAGTAATGTCTCAATCTCAATAGAGGGAGAAATGCTAGAAAGCAATATAATTAATACCCAAAACAAATTTAGGAGAGGTAATGTTACCGACTGGCGTATGCAAGATAGTATCGCTAGTCCAATGATAACCTAACTCGACATTAAAACGTTTATAATTGGCTCCGATTGTAACTTCAGCAAATTGATAATTAAAAAGTGAGGGGATGTTGAAATTACCCGCTTCGGTTTTTACATAAAAACGCTCTGCAAGTCGTCGAGAGTACTTAATCGTGCTCCCGATAGCTTTAACACTTGAAGAATAATAGTTGGGGGAATAGGACACACCAATCGAAGCGCCACTTTTATGTGACAAACGAGAACTAAACTCATCATAATCCCACTCTCTTTGCCCGCCAGGGAATGTCCTGTGAGTATAATAGGTACTACTTAACCAATTGTCTGAAAGTGTTTTGTCGTAACCAATGTAAGTCGATACATTTCTGTTGCGTTGGCGCACTGTGTCAGGCTCTGAGTCTTGGAACTGAACCCCGGTAACCCAATTACTATTAATTTGAAATTCGGCATTTATCGCGATGATAGGTTGCTCTGCATTTTCAGAAACACCGTTGTATATACTGTCTGAAGCTGCTCGGACGAGAAAACTAGGCGAGACTGCAGCAGTCGCCGATAAGGAAAACGAAGAAATAATAATGGTGGCATAACCTGACAATGTTATGCGTATGTGCCGCTGCATTTAGTGAAATATTTAACCGTTAGTTTTGATCACCGTAAGTTAACCATTCTTTTAACCGATTTGCGATAGTGTTTTTACTAATTGTTGGGTCAGAGCTTAATAAACTTGCAGTTATCGCTGTCAACTGTGGCGTTGCAATCGAATGACCACTAAAAATATCGTATGCCCCTTTTGGCGATAAAGACATCGCTGTAGAACTTGCCAAGAATGTATCCGTCGGGATATTAGATGGCTTTTCGTTACTTGTACCATAGGCATAAATAACACCGGCCTGTGGTTTAGGGAATCTATCTTCTGGTGCTCTTTTTACATCATGTGCTGATACAACAATAGTGCCTTGAGCAATCAACTTTTTGACCAAGGCTTCAAGTACTTTATCTTCTGGACCAGAAAGGCTGAGATTAAGAATATTAGGGTTTGCTTGAACCGCTGCATCGAGAGCAAGTGCCAAGGTTAAGGTTGTGCATTTACCTGCGCCGTTATCTTTTTGCCAACAACCTCTGTAGTGCGATAAATTGGCTTGGCTCGTTAAACCTTTAACAGGTGCTTTTCCTGTTCTGTCGTTCGCTGCAAGTAATCCTGTAATGGCAGTTCCATGAGTTTCGTTTTTCCCATTTCCATTGCCGAATACAAAATTCTGATACTGTACGTCACTGTGATCAAAAGCAGGATGAGATGTATCAGCGCCAGTATCCACTACAATAATATCAACACCATTACCCATGTTGGGTAATTTTATTGTTGGAGAAATGATCGTTAATTTAAGTTCTTCTGATTGTGTTGAAAATTGTGTATCAAACTCATTAAAAGGCTGTACCCATTTGACGCGTTTGTCCTTTTCTAAGCGAGCTAAGACGTCAGATGATGGACTTTCAATCAATATACAGTGCACACCCAAGCTGCGCAGTGGCCATTGATCTGCGAACTGCAATTGATATTCTTCTACTAATTGCTTTGTAGCGCGTTTTAACACGGGATCTTGTGCATAATCTATATTTGCTGAATAACCATGAGCAGCTGCACCAAATCGTTTCCTATCGCCTCTTGGATCCTCAATAACGAGGAGCAAAGGGTGTTTGAAATCTGAACGACTGATTTGTTCTTCCTTGCCAGTTGCTGCGCACCCCTGAATAGATTGCATCAGGATAAAGGTGAGTAATAATTGAGCAGACCATCGAGATATGTTCATCAATTTGTGCCTATCTTTTTAAGAAGAACAGTACGTTCATCCGCTTTAAGTATCGCTAAATTATCTTGAAGAATCTGATTAAACTGAACGTCGATAATTTGCGTATTCGGATATGTTTCTACGATATTCAGATTATATTCACTAGCGAAACTGATAATATCAACATTTTCAGACAGCACAATTTGCATCACTGGGGCGGTGTATACACTGTTAGTATCTGTTAGTGTTTCAAATTCATTGTTTGGTAAGTTGTTAGTACCTACATAAAGTACGGCAACTAATGTTACTGCAGCAGCTGTTGATAACCCGTAACTCCAATTCCAATTTCTGCGCTTTAACTTGCCTTCAATACTCGAAAACTGAGGTAAAGGAGCGTCTAACTCAGCATTTTGCAATTGAGATTGCCACTTTTTTGCTTCACTAAACTCTTTCATTAGCGCCGGGTTTTGGTTTAACTCGTTTTCAAACAGGCGTGATTGCTCGTCAGACATATGGCCGTTCATATAATCGACTATATTATCTTTGTTTTCTTTATGCTTCATTATACTTCTCATCTAATTTAGCGGTGTCCATAAATGCTCGAATCTTCTGTCTCGCATGATGTAACCGAGTTTTCACTGTGTTAGTTGGACAATCAGCAATCTCGCCTATTTCTTGCGTCGAATAGCCTTGAAAATAACTTAATTCAATAACAATTCGCTGCTTGGCGGGTAAGGATTTTATAGCGCGATTTAACAAATCGACTTCCTCATCATTACCTGCTTCTTGTTGCTCCTCGTTCTCTTCTTCTTTAAAGAATAAGAAATTGTCTAACACTTTCTGCCTAAATTGTTGCTTCTTTATTAGCCTAAGGCATACACGATAGGCTATAGAAAACACCCAGCTAGACACTTTAGAGTTGCCTTTAAACTGATCCGATTTATTCCAAAGCGTTAACATTACGTCATTATATGTTTCTTCAATTAAAGTATGATCTTGTGTCATTCTTCTAAGAAACGGTACTAACCTGCTTCTATAGCTATCATAAAAACTCTGCATAGCAACAGTGCTTCTATCTTCAGTTATTTGTCGTAATAGCGCTTTATCGATGTCGTTCAGTCTATCAGCGTCCCGTTTAAGGGTTTGTGTCATGCCTTACATTTCCTGTTTTCTAGTTAGAGGAGTATGGATCACTTAAAAGTTCATAAAAATGAAAATAAATATTTAAGCCTATGATTTTAATTGATTTAAAAAATAATTTTAATTTTTATTGCTTTTTTTTGAACCTGCTCATTCTTGAGCCGACTCTTACGGCGTACATTTCATCAACAAATGAGAATAAACATGAAACTTAAGAAGTCAACACGTCTAGTCTTTTCTGCTTTAGCAATTTCAGTGCTAGCTGCATGTAACGGCGATGATGGAGCCGATGGCGTAGCCGGTATTGCAGGTGCTCAGGGACCTCAAGGTGAACAAGGCCCTCAAGGTGAGCAAGGTGCTCAAGGTGAGCAAGGTCCTCAAGGTGAGCAAGGTGAACAAGGCCCTCAAGGTGAACAAGGTGAGCAAGGTGAACAGGGGCCTGCAGGCTGCCCAGCAGTAGGTAATTTAGCTGTTACTACGCTAGATACTGGCAACTGTGAAGTGACTGGTGTTCTTACTCAGGACGCAACACTAACTTCCGATAGAACTTGGTTCTTAGATGATAGATTACAAGTTGGTAACGACGACTCAAATGTTGCGTTGACAATTCAGGCAGGTACACAAGTTCGCGGTAACGGTTCAGATCACTTATTGGTTTGGCCTGGTTCTGCACTTCAAGCAAACGGAACTGCTGCACAGCCAGTTCAATTCTTATCTGACGATATCGGTGTTGACGGTACTGCAGAGTGGGGTGGTTTGTTCTTACGTGGTTTCAATGGTTTGCCTAATTTAACCGGTACACAAGGTGCTAACGTCTTAGATTACGTTGTTGTCGCTGAAGCTGGTGCAACGGTTCCAGTTACTATTGATGGCCAAACGGTTATGTACAGTGACAACATTGTATTAAATGGTGTTGATAGCAATACAACGTTAACTTTCGTTCAGTCTCACAACTCTGCACGTGACGGTTTCCATATATTAAATGGTGATCCAAGAATGTCTTGGTTGTTAGCAACGGGTGCTCAGCGTGATGGTGTTTGGTATCGCGACTTTAACGGTTTAATTAAAGATCTTCTCGTTATTCATAACCCTGACTCGGACGGTTCAACAGGTCGTTCTGGTATCTACGCGAGCAGAACTGCTACTGGTGTATCAAATCCTCGAATCGTCAATGCAACACTAGTTGGTCGTGATAACGCGAGCACACCTGCCGGCGATACAGATAATGAGTTCGGTATTCTTTTTGCTGACAATGTTACTCAAGGTCGTTTTGGTAATATCTTAATCGCTAACTTCCGTAACGGTTGTTTTGAAGCTGATGACGGTGCTGACTTAAGTGATTTAGATACTAATGTACCTGGTCCTAACTACATTGATGGTATTCATTGTGCTAATGAAGCAGGTCCTAATGGCATGAACTTTGGTGTTGTACGTGACGACGCTGTTGGATTCCCTGAAGGTACTATTGCACCTAACAACAGTATTAATGCTAACGGTATTGTTTACTACAATGGTCAGGCGCAAGGCGTAACCTTTACTGGTGAATTTGCTGCACGTGACTTCACAGCAGGTTGGTATCTTGACAATATCGGTGGTATTCCTAACGGCCTAGCGGCTGATTCGACGTCACTTAACGCTTTCTTAGACGGTGACACTAACCAAGATGGCGTTGTTGATGGCGACGATAATGGTAATCCTTTCATTATCTCTGACGGCAACCCATTCAACTTGGATGTTGCTACTGATACAGGTGGTTATGACTTAACTCACGTTGGTTCAGTGCGCAGTGGCTCTAACACCGGAAGCGTTCAATTCAATGGCTGGACTGTTGCTACAGGCGCTAATGATGGATTTGCTGTTCAAGTTAATGATGCATTAACAGGTACATCAGCATGCCCAGCTGATTTGGCAGGCGCTACTGTTACACCGCTTGAACGTGCTGCAGGTCGAAACCGTTGTGAAATCTCTGGTGTTATCACGGGTGATGCGACGATAAACAGCGATACTGATTGGTATTTAGAAGGCCTTCTACAAGTTGGTGATGAGTCTAATATTGCTTCATTAACCATCGGTGGTGGTACACGAATCAGTGGTGACAATGTTGACGCAGTTGATCACTTGTTGGTGTTCCCTGGTTCTAGCCTTAATGCATTAGGTTCAACTCCACGTCCAATTCGTTTCACTTCTGACGATAACGACATCACCGGTTCTGGCGAGTGGGGCGGCGTATTCTTGCGTGGCTTCAACGGTTTACCAACATTGACTGGTGACCAAGGTGCTAACACACTTGACTATGTTGTTGTTGCTGAAGCAGGTGCAACGGTTCCTGTTACTATCGACGGTAACACTGTTATGTATAGCGACAATATCGTACTAAACGGTGTTGATAGCGAAACTACATTAACGTTTGTACAATCTCACAACTCTGCACGTGACGGCTTCCACATCCTTAATGGTGACCCAAGAATGTCTTGGTTACTGGCTACGGGTTCTGGCCGTGATGGTTTATGGTATAGGGATTTCACAGGCCTAGTTAAAGATCTTATGGTTATTCATAACCGTGATGCTGATGGTACATCTGGTCGTTCTGGTATCTATGCGTCTGAAACGACTACAGGTGATTCTAACCCTCGTTTTGTTAACGTGTCTTTGATTGGCCGCGATAGCACAACCGAAGTGGCTGGTGCTGATGATAACGAATTTGGTGTCTTGTTCGCTGACAATACAGACCAAATCCGTATGGCGAATGTTCTTATCACAGGATTCCGTAACGGTTGTTACGAAGCGGATGATGGTGCTGATTTAAGCGCAATTGATACAACTATCCCTGGTCCTAACTACCTAGACGGTGTTCACTGTGCTAACGAAACAGGTGCATTAGGTGCTAACTTCGGTATTGTTCGTGATGATGCAGTTGGTTTCCCTGCAGGGACAGCAGATGGCCCGTTTAATGTGAATGGTAACGGCTTCGTATACTACAATGGTACTAACGATCAAGTTGTATTCACTGGTGAACTTGCTGAGCGTGGTAACAATTTCACAGCCAGTTGGTACTTAAACAATATTCGTGGCATTAGCAATGGCTTATTGGCTGACGTTAATGCATTGAATGGCTTCCTTGACGGTGACACAAACAACGACGGCACATTAGATGCTGCTGATAACGGTTCTAGCTTCATCATCAGTGATATGCCATTTAATCAAGATGTTGCAGATGATACCTTTGGTTATGACTTAACGCACAACGGCTCAGTACGTAGCGGCGGTATTTCACCAACTAATGTTCAATTCGATAACTGGACTGTATCTACAACTCGTAGCTCAGGCTTTACTGTAAGATTACCTCAGTAAGGTGAATCTAGTCTTCTGGAGATAATTGGAAGACATAGTAATCAGTAATTTGATATAAAACCCCCAGCTTAGTCTGGGGGTTTTTATTGGATGAAAGAAAACGTTTAAGGTTAATCGTGTGACTGACAATAAAATAGACTCTGACGCTTGAGTCGCGTTTAAATACCTTGTAGAAAATTGCTAACCTTATGAAGGCGATCATTTAGCCTTGCGACGAGGCGGTTATCTGCCTGTCAAGTCATTACATTTTGTCCAGAAAGCTGATGTATATATTTTGAATATACGGCCCAGTTTTCATGGCGATGCAAACGCATCAATCCTTGCAAAAGGGTATCGTTATTCAGGAAATACGACAATACGCCAATAAGAATCTAGCATTTCGATAACATCTGTAAATCCATTCGCCATATCCGACTTAACAATATAACCAGCAATATGTTCTTTGTATGCAGCAACCCTATCTTCGTCTGCACTCGATGTTGTTAATACGAATACTATGGTGTCTTCTATATCTGTGTCATTACGTAAAGCTTGTAAAAACTCAATACCGCCCATAAGTGGCATATTGAGGTCAAGCAAGACAAGATAGGGTTTTGCTAGTGCACTTTGTGTTTTGCTTCCTTTAAGTAGCTCAAGCGCTTCAAGGCCATTCCGAGTATGGTAATAAGGGTTGGCTATCTTTAACTTTGTGAGCGCTCGTTCGACAGATTTGGCATCAACTTCATCATCTTCAACCAGTACGATGCTGACTTCTTTATAGTTCTTTTTGATCATATACCACAGTCCATTTATTATTGTTTTACTGAACTCTAATCACTTAATGGTCTTAGGAATGGTTGTTCTTTGTTGCAGATTTTTGACTTACGTCCATGGTAGATGTACAAAATATAGCAAGGCTTGAGATCCTAGTCGAAAGAGAAGTACCTATAACCCTCAACCTCAACTCGTCTCCCTAAATCTTTGTGAATTTATACATCAAAGTTCAACAATTTCTAAGGTATCTATATTTATCGGCCAGGTAAAGTAAAACGTAGTACCCGAGCCTAGCTCTGACTCTAAACGAATACTTCCTTTATAGGTAGTAATAATTTTCGAAACGAGTGTTAAGCCTATACCGCTAGCTTCAACTTCATCTCTTGATTTTAACGACTTGAATAATTTAAACACTAACTCGTGGTACTTTTTATCGATACCAGGCCCATCATCTTTAACATAAAACTGATATCGGCTTTCTTCTTTCAACACGCTGCAGCCTACTGAAATGACTGCATTGTCTTTGTCGTGATGTTTAATGGCATTCCCAATCAAGTTACGGAAGACTTGTTCGAGAGGAGCAACCAATGTAACGAAAGTAGGTAATTCATTCTCAATAGCCAATTGAAACTTAGCTGGAGGTGCTGCAAGCTTAAAAACATCGCTCACCAATACTTCGGTATTAACGTCGCCCATGGCTTCTTCTTGTCGTCCAACTTTGGAATAAACTAATAAATCCTTTAAGAGTTTCTCCATTCTTTGTACTCGTCCTCGCATTAAAGTTAAGTTCGCAGTGATATTTTCAGTATTACCGTCGGCTAGATCCTCAATAATCCAACTGGCAATTTGATCAATGCCTCTTAAGGGCGATTGCAAATCATGTGAAGCAGCATAAGCGTACTCATCGAGGACAGCATTACTCCTTTTGAGTTCTGCATTATAGTCTTGCAGTTTTCTCTCAGATTCTTTTCGCTGTTGGATATCGGAAATAGAACCCGTCATACGTTGAGTTCCTGTATCTTCATTTTTTGACATAATTCCTTTAGCTTGAAACCACCGATATTCGCCTTCTTTATTCTTTAAACGGTATTCTACATCGAATGGAATGCCCTGTTCTTGGTGCACTTTTACAGCAGCCTCTACGGTCTGTATGTCATTAGGATGTAACATCGAGAAAAACGTTTTGGCACTGGCTTCAATTTCGTGTTCTTCATAACCTAAAAGCGCCTTCCATTGAGGAGACCAATATTCGTCATCCTTTGTTATATCGGGCCAGTCCCATATACCATCATAGGTTGCTTCAATAACTAATTGAAACCGCTGTTCACTTTCTCTTAATTTTTCTTCTATTTGTTTAAGGTGAGTGATGTCTTGTTTGAGCACAAGTATTCTTTGTTTACTTTGGTCTAGTGGCTTATAAGGCACTTTATCGGTTTTTATCCAATATTGTTGGCCATCAACAACATGTTTTTCAATAATGTTTAGCGAGGAAGTACCGGACCGAATAATGAGCTGATCATCGTTTAGTTCATTTTCAGCTGATACCGGAAAAAACTCTGATAAACTTTTTCCTTCAATCTCATTAACAGGTTTACCTATTAGCCTTGCCGCACTTTTATTAAGCCTTAACAAGGTGTTTTTATCGTCCTTATACCAGATGTGGATGGGGGCGTTATCAAATATAAGTTGTAGTTCTTGTTCTCGCTCCTTCACCGCTTTCGTATTTTCTTCTTCGACTTGCATTAAATCATTGAGTGTACTTGCTAATACGCCAATTTCGTCATGTCTAAATATTCTTGCATAGGCATTAGTATCGCCATTGGCTCGTTGTTTAACGACTTTAAGAATGGAACACATTGGTATGAATAGGTAGATATTTAATAGGAGTATAATCAACGTGATGATCGCAGCCACAGTCGTTGATATTATAATTAACAAAGTCTGCATTTTTTTTGCAATTTGTGCTGATGAACGTTGTGTATCGAGATCAACAAAAACTACGGCTTTTATGAATGCATCTTCCTGCTCAGCGCTATTAATTAATACTCGCGACGCATAGATGACGGAACTGTTATTGGGATCAACTACGGATATGTCATTATTAAATTGTGACGAAAATTGTGACAGCAGACTGTGGTGAAACTTATTTTCATCAATATCGCTAATAAAGTTATTTTTATGCCTAAATTTGTTAGATGCAATAATCTTCCCCGAGTCCATTAAAGCGACATAAATACTGTTTATATCCTCCTCGGTACCTAACGCATGTACTGTCCGATTTAATTCGGGTGAGTCGCCTGCAATTTGTGCGATGTACTTGACAGAATAGGTTAGCAATTCTGCTCGACGTTGCATGTCAGAAATCATTTGTTGATTGAGATAATTATTTACTAAGAGACCTACTGCTAGCGCAACAAGGGAAATCAAAATAACGATAGGAATAACAATGGATGTTCTTAAGGAGCGGCTCTGCTGCGGCTGATTCATCTGTAACTATTCCTTGATTGAATTAAGTGGTGCGCTATCAATTAGTTTTGCATTTGAAAGTACACTATTTTGCTGCTCAGGCGTTATGGCGATCTGTTTAACTAAGGATAATACTCGCTCAATTGACGAACCATCCAGAAATAGATCCTTTTGTTTACCAATAGATAATAGCTCAACACCTTGCAAAGCTTCAGAAAAAGCGTGTTTTGAGATGCCTTCTCGACTTGCACTGACTTGAAAAGCTTCGTCTGGGTTTGCAGCAGCAAAATCTAGAGTGCGTTGCCAAGCTCTAAGGATTTTTGCCGGAACATCAGGGTGTTTTGCTATGACTTCTGGGGCCAATGCCACAACATCCATGACCTCTCCAGGGATGTCAGCACTACTAAAAATGACATGATTGCTGCCATCTTTTAGTAGCTCTATTGACATTGGAGGGTATGCCATAACAGCGTCAACCTTATTGTTATTCATTGCACGTACCATCTCCTCTTGTTGCATAGGTACAATAACAATACTATCCAAGCTCAAATTTTGCTGTTGTAGAGACCGGGCAACCATGTATTGTCCAAGAGAGGCAAGTTCCATTCCTACACGTTTTCCTTTCAAGCTATTTACGCTGTTAATGTTCTTGTTAGCGATGATGACATCTGAGCCGTTTGAAAAGCCTGGAATCATAAATATCTTGGCGATTCGACCACTATTGGCGGCCGCCTGCACTACCTCTATTGCTGTTGATGCCATACCATCTATTTTTCCACGTTCGAAAGCTCGCCTAGTGTCATTGAGTGAGGCTGTTTCAATCAATTTGATATTCAGCCCTTCCGCTTCGTAATATCCTTTATGTTGGGCTAGAAATAAGTACTCGTAACCAGGCCAAGCATTAGCTCCAATTCTAATAGGAGGCTCATATTGGTTAATACAAGCAACAAGTAAAGTGCTTATCATCAGAACTATGCTTAAACAGAAATAGGTTTCTTTGCGAGTATGTGTGTTTTTTAAATGTATGTGCTGACGACATGATAAGGAAAGATTCATGTGTTTATTGCCTTTATCATTCAAATGCATAGACTTTGAAAAAAGTAGTTACCAGTGCAAGTGTAGTCTTATTTTGTTGAATATCGATAACTAATCCATCCAGTGTAAATAAGTGACCTGCCATAACCTAATGATGAAAAAAAGTGCCTTTGAGGTTCTTAGCAATAACATTCATTTTGTCGATTGATAATAATCTATGAGAGCTTGAAGAATATTTTAATAAGAAGAGGTGCTCGAGAGGTATCAAGCACTATGTAGGTAAGGCAAAACAATATTTGAGGGCGATTGAAACTCTCAAAATCATTTTTTGATGAAATAGTGGTGACTAGTTGTATTGTTGCCTACGTTGTATATATAAAACCCGAGCACCCAACATAACTGCCGCGGCTGTCAATCCTACAATAATGCCTATCCAAAAACCCTCGGCTGCCATTTTAGGGACAATAATGTTCGTTAAGCCGAGTGTGACACCCAGTGACAATCCAATGACCCAATAACTAATAAAGGTTATATAAAACATTGCCTTAGTATCTTTGTAGCCTCTTAACGCGCAGGCTGCGATAACTTGAATCGCATCCGATAACTGAAACATGGCTGCAAGTAGCATAAGGTTTGCAGCCCCCAGTATTACAACTTCGTCTTTGGTATAAAGGTGTGCAATAGGAAATCGCATTACGATAGAGAGTATTGCTGTTATTAAACTACAAGATAAACCCAAGAGTATGGCGCTTTTGATGGCTGTTTTTGCTTTCTCTGGGGTACCTTCTCCGAGCAAATAACCGACCCTAATGGTTGTCGCCATGCCTATGGATAGCGGCACCATAAACATGAGCGATGAAAAGTTGAGGGCGATTTGGTGTGATGCTACTACTGTCGCTCCAAAAGGTGATAAGAAAATAGCAATAGCGGCGAATAAAGAAACTTCAAACAAAATAGTCATAGCAATTGGGAAGCCAAGCTTGATAACGTCCCAAAGCTCATTGAAAACAGGGCGGTAAAATGCTTTATATAAAGAGTAACTTGCCAACTTTTTAGTATAGACAGTATAAACAGCTGTACTAATGAACATAGCGACGAATACTAATGCAGTTGCTATTGCACATCCTGCGCCCCCAAGAGCAGGAGCACCGAATAAGCCATGAATAAAGATATAATTGGCTGGAATATTCACACATAAACCAATGACCATAATGATCATGCTAGGTTTGGTGACGGATAGTCCTTCACAATAATTCCTGAGAACTTGATAAAGCCCAAAAGCGGGTAAACTCCATAAGACGTAGCTTAGGTATTGTATGGTAATAGATTTTAGCTCTTGCTCTACAGGAGCAAACTCAAATAACCAAGGCACCGCTAGTGCTGAGAAGCTTAAAGGTACAGTGATAAATAAAGCTAGCCAAATTGTTTGTTGTGTTGAGTTTGCGATCCTGTCTAGTTGTTTTGCTCCTTGAAGCCTAGATATGATTGGTGGCAATGCTAAAACAATGCCTTGGATGAAGAATAAAATAGGTAAGAAGATACTAGATGCTATGGCAACTGCAGCCATATCTGTTGCCGAAACACGCCCTGCCATAATGGTGTCAGATACACCCATCATAGTCTGAGTGAGCTGCGCAATTAATAGAGGCCAAGCTAATTTAACAAGCTTTGGGAATTCGGTTTTTATTGACATGGTTTTCCTAGATGATTTTGGCGGAAAGTGTCGCTAACACGGGGCATGTCTGAGCCCAAAGAATTGGTCGTAGAGTATATTAGTCTATTTTTATTTCAATGTTTGAAATGGCTTTACAACAACAAGGTAATATTTCATCGTCATCGATATAAGCCAATGGATCAATAATATACTCTACTTCGCCAGAGATGAGCTTTGTACGACAAGTACCACAAAAGCCTTCACGACAGTGCGAGTGTAGCTCAATATTGTGACTTTCTAAGCTCTCTAGCAAAGTGCTATCAGCTTGTTGTTCAATCAAGCTTTCATTGCCGTAGAGTTGAACAGTTTTGTTATCTTTACTCACGTTTTTAGCGTTTCTCCGCCGCTTTCAACATATGCGAGTTTTGACTGGACGTATGTTGATGCTCATTGGGTAAAGTGTGTTAGTTACAGATCAAAATCGTCAAAGTCATTAGCGTTAACTTCACTGTCTATCTGGCCAACAAGGTAAGAACTAATCTCAGATTCTTGTGGGGCTACTTGAACATTGTCAGAGTGCAGGTAGTTATTCATCCAGGGTAGAGGATTGGTGGTTACATCAAAAGGTTGTCCTAGACCTATCGCTGCCATTCTATGATTAGCAATAAACTCAACATATTGGCATAGTATCTCTTGATTTAGGCCTATCATCGATCCTCGTTCGAAAAGGTAATGTGCCCACTGTTTTTCTTGTTCAACGGCATTTAAAAAGATTTTACTGGCATCTTCTTTACACTCTTCTGCTATTTCAGCCATTTCTGGATCATCTTTACCTTTCGCCCACAAATTTAGAATGTGTTGTGTTGAGGTCAGGTGTAAGTTTTCATCCCTAGCGATTAAGCGAATAATTTTAGAGTTACCTTCCATCAATTCGCGTTCAGCAAATGCAAAAGTACAAGCAAAAGAGACATAAAAACGTATCGCTTCTAATGCATTGACCGAGTTCATGCATAAGTACAGTTTTTTCTTTAACTCTCTAAGCGTTACATTGTAGGTTTCTCCTTGAATAGTGTGCTCACCTAACCCCTGTGTTTGCCATATTTGTGTGTAGAAAATCAGGTCATCATAGTACTGGGAGATATCTGCAGCGCGTTTCTTAATGTGTTGGTTGTCGACGATATCTGAGAATATTTCGCTGGGATCTGTAAACAGGTTACGCAAAATATGCGTATAAGAGCGTGAATGTATGGTTTCAAAAAATGACCAAGTCTCTACCCAAGTTTCCAACTCTGGGATTGAGATTATCGGTAAGAAGGCAATATTAGGACTTCTTCCTTGCACAGAATCTAGTAAGGTCTGGTATTTAAGATTGGAAATAAAAATATGTTTTTCAGAGTCGCTAAGTTGCTGAAAATCCAACCTGTCTTTACTGACATCAACTTCTTCCGGGCGCCAGAAAAAAGAGATCTGTTTTTCGATAAGCTTTTCGAAAATAGCATGCTTTTGCTGATCATATCGCGCGACGTTCACAGGGTTACCGAAGAACATAGGTTCAGCTAATGCATTGTTATTGACTGGGCTAAAAGTAGTGTATTTCATTGTTTAACATGTCCTGATATGGGATGAAGCGAAGCGCCATCTGCAGATGGCGCATTACTCAAACATAGCGGTTATATTTTGCATGCCCCGCCAGCGCAGTCGTCGTCTTCTTCAACAGCAACTTCGACAATTGGTTGCTTAACGTCTTCTTTCTTTGCTTCGCTTGACGAGTCAGTCGCCCCATCACGTGTATTGTGATAATAAAGCGTCTTGACACCTAATTTATAAGTGGTGAGTAGGTCCTGAATCAGTAATTTCATAGGAACCTTTCCACCCTCGTATTTACCAGGATCATAGCTAGTATTCGCCGATATAGTTTGGTCAACGAACTTCTGCATTATACCCACAAGCTGCAAGTAGCCGTCATTAGAAGGTAAATCCCATAACAACTCATAATTATCCTTTAGATTCTTAAAGTCAGGTACGACTTGCTTAAGGACACCGTCTTTACTTGACTTGACACTAATATGTCCTCTTGGAGGCTCGATACCATTGGTGGCATTAGAAATCTGTGAAGATGTTTCTGATGGCATCAAAGCTGACAAGGTACTATTTCTAAGACCATGTTCTTTAATATCTGCGCGTAAACCCTCCCAATCTAGGTGCAGAGGCTCGTCACAAATCTTATCCAAATCTTTTTTATAGGTATCTATAGGTAAAATACCTTGTGCATAAGTTGTTTCATTAAACTTAGGACAAGCGCCTTGCTCTTTAGCCAATTGGTTTGAGGCCTTCATCAAGTAGAATTGAATTGCTTCAAATGTTCTGTGTACGAGGCCATTAGCACTATGATCGGAGTATTTAACGTTATTTTTAGCTAAATAGTAAGCAAAGTTAATAACACCTATCCCTAGTGTTCTTCTACCCATAGTTGCGTTATACGCTGCTGGAACAGGGTAGTCTTGATAATCGAGTAAGCAATCTAGAGCTCTAACAGATAAGTCTGCCCACTCTTCTAGGTCGCTAAGATCTTTAATTGCCCCTAGATTGAAGGCTGACAGTGTGCAAAGTGCTATTTCGCCTTCTTCATCATTAACATGTTGTAGTGGCTTAGTAGGTAGTGCGATCTCTAAGCATAAATTACTTTGGCGAACCGGCGCATACTCAGGGTTGAACGGGCTGTGTGTATTACAGTGATCTACATTTTGTAAATAGATACGGCCTGTACTTGCTCGTTCTTGCATGAATAAACTAAACAGTTCCAATGCTTTAATACGTTTCTTGCGAATAGAGTCATCGTTTTCATACTTCACATAAAGTTCTTCAAACTTGTTCTGATCTGCAAAGAATGCGTCATATAACCCTGGAACATCAGAAGGGCTGAACAGTGTGATAAAGTCGTCTTTAAGTAAACGCTGATACATGACTTTGTTGAACTGCACACCGTAATCGAGGTGACGTACGCGGTTTTCTTCAACACCGCGATTGTTCTTCAGTACTAGGAGTGACTCAACTTCTAGGTGCCATAAGGGATAAAATAATGTGGCTGCACCACCTCGAACACCGCCTTGAGAGCAGCTTTTTACTGCTGTTTGGAAGTGTTTATAAAAAGGTAGGCATCCTGTGTGATAAGCCTCGCCTCCACGGATTGGACTGCCTAACGCCCTTATTCTACCTGCATTGATGCCGATACCAGCACGTTGGCTGACATACTTAACGATGGCGCTTGAACTGGCATTAATAGAATCCAAGCTATCTCCTGACTCAATCAAGACGCACGAACTGAATTGACGAGTAGGGGTTCTAACGCCAGCCATTATTGGTGTTGGTAATGAAATCTTGAATTGGGAAGTTGCGTCATAGAATCGCTTGATGTAATCCAAGCGCTTATCTTTAGGGTATTTAGCAAATAAGCATGCAGCGACTAATATATAAAGGAACTGCGCACTTTCGTATATATCGCCAGTGACTCTGTTCTGAACAAGGTATTTACCTTCAAGCTGTTTAACTGCTGCATAGCTGAAGTTCATGTCACGCCAATGATCTAAATAGGCGTCCAGTTCGTCTAGCTCTTCTTTTGTGTAATCTTCAAGTATATGTCCATCGTACTTTCCTTTGTTAACCATATTTTTAACATGATCATAAAGGGCTGGTGGCTCGAATTGGCCGTAGGCTTTTTTACGTAAATGAAAGATAGCAAGGCGAGCTGCCATATATTGATAATCTGGTGAATCTGTTGAAATAAGATCAGCAGCTGATTTGATCATTGTCTCGTGGATATCTTCCGTCTTGATACCATCGTAAAATTGTATATGTGCTTTTATTTCGACTTGCGAAACCGATACGTTTTCGAGGTCCTTTGCAGACCAATCAATAACTCTGTGGATCTTATCTAAATCCAAGAGTTCGCGCTCTCCATTTCGCTTAGTGACGTAAAGATTATTATTCATATTATTTTTGCCGTTATGCGCTTGTAATTCGTTGCTTTCTTGCACCTCAATTCAGACATGAATTATGGCGCCCTAATTATTTTATTATTGCTTTTTATGACATATTATGAATCAAAGGTTTTAGTGTGTGGCTTCTTATTGAGACACAAGATAGTGCGCTTTTGACTTGAATGCAACCCAATATGTAGTGTTTTGGGCGTATTTGGCGGTAAGTGTTTTTCGCATGTTAGTGTCGACTAACGTACAACTTTTCATTGTCTCTAAGTTAAGTACTTTGCAAGTGGTATTTACAATAATAATCGACATAAAATTTTTTATTTTAAAAACAAATTTTTCAGTCTTTTACAGTCTATTGAATTGGTTTATTTTTGTTTTAGGTAATGATAGGAGTTACTGATAAATACCTTAAAACGATCATTAAATGATCGTTTTAATTACAGTGTGTTGATTCTAGAAAGGTTGGTATGGTAGGAAGTGAGTTAGAATTATCAGTAGCGCCAACATTGCCTAATGCCAATCAAATAACTGTAAAAATTCCTCAAAATGATTGATAGACATATCGCTTTTCCAGTCTTCAACATTGTCTGAGTCTTCAATATAGCCATAGGTTGCAGTGACACTGAACATATTAGCTGCGTTGGCTGCTTGAATATCTCTTTGTGCATCCCCTATATAAATGCAGTGTTCTGGTTTTACTTGTAAAACGTCTGCTGCATGAATTAAGGGAAATGGATCAGGCTTTCTTTGTTTAAACGTATCGCCACCGATCATAACGCAGCAATCTCGCATTCTAGGGAAGTACTTTAATAATTG
This sequence comes from uncultured Pseudoalteromonadaceae bacterium, assembly GCA_964625615.1. GTDB lineage: Bacteria > Pseudomonadota > Gammaproteobacteria > Enterobacterales > Alteromonadaceae > M269. Next base: position 54,160 of record CAZVDU010000006.1, read on the forward strand.
AACCGCAAGTGATTCGGGTTTGTTGGTGACAATACCCCAAGGGATATGATGTTTGTCCAACAAGGCTAAGGTGTTATCAACACCTTTATATTCAGAGGTATGGGTAGCGATATTATCGCTATAAAAATGCAGGAACTCGGTTCTCAGTGCTTCAAAGTCATACAGAGAAAGGCTATCACCAAACCCCAGCTCAATAAGCCCTTTCGAACCATGCGAGGCGGTGTTCCTGTATTTGTCTACCGATAAGGTAGGCAAGTTATTTATTTTGAGTAAATGATTAAGTGCCGCACCTAAATCTTCGGCTGTATCCAATAATGTGCCATCGAGATCAAATAAAACAC
>CAZVDU010000007.1:0-52100 GCA_964625615.1 uncultured Pseudoalteromonadaceae bacterium
TCATAAAAGTACATAGAGACATGATTTTTTCGCCTATTTCCACGGCTGAAGAAATTGAAGAGCTGGACAAAAAATGGCGTCCGGTGATTCAAACACTCTTTTCGCGCTATCACGTTATTGCGCTTGGTTATGGGGGGAATGACGGCGGTTTAATGTCAATTATTACCGATGTACTAAAGGACAACCCACAGTCCCGGCTATTTTGGTGTTATCTCAATCAACATCCCGAAACACTGTCCTCATTGCTGCGTGGAAATGGCATAAAAGACAGAATAGAGCCGGTATCTATTACAGGATTTGATGAATTCCTATACAAACTTCGCCATCGACTTGGATTTAAGCTTTTTACAGATACGTTCGAAAATACTGCTAAAGTAAGAAAAGAAGCCTACCAAAAACAACTTGAAGCAGTACAAGCTAATGAGAAATCGAGCAAAAATACTGAACGTAAAAAAGCGGTCGAGGAGCTATTTGCCGATACCTGGTGGCAAGTACAAGATGCAGTGGATGAAGTAGACAGTATTGACGAACAAAACCGGATTTACCAAGCTGGTATAGAGAAATTCCCTAAGAGCCATCAATTAATCGGTAACTATGCCAATTTTCTAACAGATATCCGTAAAGATCACAACAAAGCCGAATCCCACTATCAAAAAGCACTAACAGCAGAACCCGACGCTGCGAACATTAACGGCAACTACGCCAGTTTTCTAACGGATATACGCAAAGACCATGACAAAGCCGAAGCCCACTATCAAAAAGCAATAAAAACAGAGCCTATCGATGCTGTCTTAATCGGTAACTATGCCAATTTTCTAACAGATATCCGCAAAAACCATGACAAAGCCGAAGCTCATTATCAAACAGCGCTAACAGCAGAACCCGATGATGCAAACATCAACGGCAATTACGCTGTTTTTCTAAAGCAGATCCGCAAAGACTACGATAAAACCGAAACCCACTATCAAAAATCGCTAACAGCAGAACCCGACCATGCAGGCCATAACAGCCACTATGCCAATTTTCTAACGGATATCCGCAAAGACTACGATAAAGCCGATACCCACCATCAAAAAGCGCTAATAGAGGAACCCAACGATGGAGACTATAACGGCAACTATGCCAAACACCTTTTGGTGCAAGGCATGAAAGTGCAAGCAGAACCCTATATAGTGAAAGCTGAACAAGGCTGCGACAACAACGAAAGTTTAGCCTTGGAATTAGCATTTTATCGCCTTGCTTTATTCCCCGAATCACAAGGAAAAAGCCGCAAGACCATTACTGAGCTCCTAGATAAAGGTGTTAGCTCACCTGGTTGGGATTTATCCGGCATTATTGCTCAAGCTGAACATGAGAACTGCGAATATGTTGACGAGCTAAAGGCGCTTGCAGCCAAAATTAGTGCTATTAATTAACCTCAGGATTATATAAGAAATAGGTGCTCCAAGGCTCACATATGCAAATTGCAAAAACCGATGAACAATTACCTGGAGCTACCCGGATCATCGCACAACCGATTTGGGAACTGCATAAGTTTCGGTAGCAACTATATTATTTAAACGTTACGATTTCGGCTTTAATTGATATAAATGTCAATGTTTTTAAGCCTCGCCCTGCTATTGTAATCCATTGCCCTAAACTTATTTAAAAACAGGCTACCCCTTTATGAGAAGTAAAATCTACTTAATCAATGGCTCGGAACCACATTTTCGAGGTAAGTTTTCCCGCGCTGCCCAGGAACTATCATTAGAACATCAATACCTAGACTTGAAGGAGTGTATATTTCATGCCTGTGAGGGTGAGTTATATTTATATGAAAATAACAAGATGATAGAACCAGAAAGCGGATACTTTTTTATTCGTGAAAAAGAAACTGACGATTATTTTTGCTACCTTCTAACCGAGTTTCTGCACCAACAGGGCGCACCATTTTCTGATCCTTCTAATCAATCACATACGAGATCTGATAGTAAATCGTCTCAACTATTAAAGTTAACCAAGCATGGCGTACCTTTCCCAGAGTCTTTCATTTGTCGGCCCTATTCATGCACCTTACACTATGACTTTGTTTGTGAACGTTTAGGGTATCCCTTTGTGGTAAAACGAGGAGGGGCGCGAGGTGAAGCGGTTTGGTTAATCAACAATGAAGCTGAACTAGAAGCTAAGTTCGAAGAAGCTCCCTTTCAAGTGCATTTATTGCAAAAGTACGTTCCGAATGATTACGATCTTCGTGTATTTGTCTTCGAAGATCAGATTCTTGGAGCAATGAAGCGTGCGTCGGTCGATGGCTTTGCGAATACAGCTCTAGATGCCAGTTTCGAGACCGTTGAAATAAGCGAAGAAGAGAAGAGATTAGCCTTGTTGGCGAGCCAAAAAGCAGGTGTTGATTTCGCTGGAGTTGATATTGTGCGAACAGAAAAAGGCCCTATGATTTGGGAAGTAAATAAAACGCCTCAAGTCGAGCGTTTTATAGCCGCCACAGAAAACAACGTTGTAGAAACAATGTTAAAAATAATTAAAAAGGGACACTTAGATGTTTAAGTGAACTAGAGTTTTTACTTATTCATGGCCAAATCAAGGCACAAGATTAATTGCTAGATATCGAATGAGGGAAAAGATCATTGTTTTTAAGCACAGTATCCGTTTTATTCTGCATATAAGTATTAATCTTCATATGCTGAGGGTGCCAGCCGAGTAGGAATCGATGAAAATCTGCCCATACCAATGGGTAAAGGGCACGCCATTGTTGTTCAATAGCTTGTCCGTCAACGTCTTTCTTATAGTACTTTAATGCCCTGTGGAATAACTCAAAGTAGTCATTGAGTAGGTCATCACCGTGCTTCTCAAGTTGCGTGTTGCTTAAGCAACTTCCTAAGAAGTACATCAAGTCCTTTACACCAATCCCCTTCCCTACATACTGAAAATCTATGGCAGCTAAATCAAGGTCGTCTGGATGCCAGCAGAAATTGGCGATTTTAGCGTCGCCATGCACTAATGTTTGATAACTAGCAATATTCAATTTGGCATCAATATAATTCGCGGCATCTTTTAAGTCACATATGGCCATACTATCCAACTCTTCTAGCCTTGTTGATAAATGCCAATAGGTACCTATTGGCCATAGATCATCAGCTACCACATTGATAAAGTTCGCATGAAAATAAGCCAACCAGCGCATCCCTAACCGCACTTGTTTTAGGTTGGCATTCATGATGCGTTTGCTAAACCCCAGCGCATCTAAATCTTCTAAAATCAATGGATTGGGTTCGCTATATGTTAAAGACCCAAGATGTCTAGGCACATAGCAATGTTCGTCGCCGAGGTGCGCATAGTTAGCGTAGAACCGTTCTTCATTGATATAAGAGCTCACCTTACGTTGGTGACTTGTATTGGTATTCCAGCCTCTCGGGTGTGAAACGTTATCGGGCAGTTCCACATGCTTTACGATAGCGCTTTGACCAGCCGAGTCTGTGCTATTTGAGTAAATCCGATAACGCGCAATTTCACCATAACCGCTCCACAGCGCCTGGACCTGTTCGACTTTGGCTACCTTTGCTGCTTTAAAATGCACTTGTAGCTCATCAATAAGACTCATGGGAAAGTACTCGCCTTAGTCGTCTGAAAAATCAGGTTCAGGATCACCAAAGAGTGCCGCAAGTTGACGTTTAGCTTCTCGCGCTTTTTCTAGATCAGCTGCACGATAGGCATCACCTGCCGGCTTAAAGTAGTCACAAAAGTTTGCACGTTCATCATCCGATACGGACTCGGCTCTGTCTTCATCACAACGCCCTCGGCTATAGAATGCACACATTTTACAGGCATGCTGATCAGCACCGCATTTGGCGCATTCCTCACGCCTAGACATCGGTAAAATAACATCTTGTAATGCCATGCCACACTTCCAGCACTTAAAGTCATCGCTCATATCAAACTCCTAAGGTCTTTTACTCTAAAGAATAACGCCTTTTAAGAAGTTTTATCCAGAACAGTCTCGCTTGAGTATCTTAATTAAGTATTGTCAGGTGCAAGTTTGATCGCGGTTGGCATTGACAGGCTAAGGTCTTTCCAGCTTTTCGCTCCTCTTCCAAAATGGCAACAAAGTCGTCTGATGCATAATACTCGCTTCCTTTGATACGGTTTAGCATACAGCATCCACACTGCCCAACACCGCATGCATGCGGCAAGTCAATACCTTTTTGCGTAGCGACCTCTAGTACCGTTTGATTTTCGGCGACATCCAATACATGCCTGCTGTCATCTGCCATATCTATAGTCACCTTATACCGTTGTCCCTTAGGTGACTTAACTTCTTTGGTAAAGCTCTCGTGATGGATACTCTGTTCCGGTATCTCCATATCCAACAACGTCTGTTTTGCCATTTCTGTAAGCGTTTCAGGGCCGCATATGTAGCAATGAGTGCAATTCAATGAACCCGTCAGAAGCCCCTTTAGCATTGCTGGCGTTAAGCGACCAGTTGCAGAATCTAATGAAGGTGACGCCTTAGAGTTAACGAAGCACACGTTTAAATATCCTGTATTTGCTTCTTCTAAACACTCGATTTCATGCTTGAATATCGTGTGTTTGTTAGAGCGATTACAGTAAATTAGATCAACTGAGGAGTAACTGCGCCCTCCGAGAGCATCTTGTAACATCGACATGATCGGTGTAATGCCACTACCAGCAGCAATCAATATAAGCCGTTGCATTTGATCTTCTTGTTTATCCTCGTCGTTCAGCACAAAATGACCAAACGGCCCAGCAACTGTAAGCTTATCTCCTTGCTTTAGGGTGTCATTCAAATAGCGAGACATAACACCGCCAGGCACCTGTTTTGCGACAATAGACAGTTGGCCTGAAGACGGTGCAGAACAGATGGAATAACAACGTGTTACCCATTCCCTTCCAATAACTTTACTTAAAGTGACATATTGTCCAGCCTTAAAGTGAAGACCTTCGGTTTCTCTTTCATCAAAGGTGATACTCACTGCATCTAGGGTTTCTTTGATTATCGATTTAACAGTTAAGGTGAACTTGCCTGGTTTGTTATTATGGTTTGCCTTCGTAATGCTTGGTGCTTTAAACAGCTTAGGGAGTGCACTATTTGATATGCCTTCAATAGGTGCTTGGTGTTTCACTAAGGCCTGTCGTGTTTGATTAAACACTTTCTTGTAGGCATACCAAGGAACTCTCGGGTTCAAATGATGAATTAAATGGTAGCTCTGACCAAGGGTTATTGCATTGACAAAAGGCGCCATATATATACGTGTATTTTGGTATCGACTTTGCTGAATATTGGGGCGGTGAGGGATCCAATCAAATAACATCGCCAGGATAAAAGATGCCAAAACAACAGGCAAAACCCACGCAATAAGGAGCAACTCACCGTAGCCTTTCACAATAAAAAAAGTTAACAACACACCCATGCAGCCCCAATAAATCATGGCACTGTTTTTTGTTTTCTTGAACAATGGGTCTGTCTTAAATTTGGAGACACCAATGGCAATATAATGTAGTGGCAACATAAGCGACTTCAAAGATGCTTTTATCCAAGAATTCGAACTTACCCAATAATCAGGATCTCTATCAGGGTCATTGGTATGTGCATGATGAAGATCATGAATTCGTGCAAACAATGAAAAAGGTATGATGATAAAAGGGATTGCACACAACCACCCCATGTACCTTTCAATAGGTTGCATCCATTTAACACCTTGTACAATATTTTTGTGTCCAGCTTCGTGGATGACAGTAAAACTTAAATAAATAAGTACCGTAGAAACGGGAATCGCTTGTAGAGATGTTAATGCACCTATCTCCAAACTATAGATTAAACTTACAATACTTAGAATTATCATCACAAAAAGCGCAATGGTCCCCCAAGCAATGTATGCGTGTCGGCCTCGCCAAGCCTCTTTTATTGCATGAGATTCCGGCACAATCACGTTAGCCATTAACCACCACCCATTGATTAATCAGATATGTCTCTCAATGTCACATGTCAAGTAAGATAAAAAAACACCTTTATTTATCTTTTTGCGCCACATAATTAACTTTACGCGCCACAAAGGTTCTGTGATAGAGTTTTGGCATGATGAAACACGATGATTATGTCAACAGTAGTTACTTAAACCACTATGCTGCGCTCGTAGCAAAACATAATGGTGATGTAGATCATTTACTCGATGCTGCCAACATTAATCATCAGTTGCTTGAGTCTAGTGATAGGCTTATCCCTCTCAGCAATTATGTTTACTTACTAGAGTTAAGTGCGCGTGTTTTAGAAGCTCCCTACTTTGCTATGGAACTTGCCAGAAAACAGGATATTAATTTTTTGGGACCGCTGAGTATTATGCTTTACAGAGCATCGCGAGTGGTGGACGCGATAGAGACAATAAGCCGGTATTTTAAACTCACTGTATCGGGCGTTAATGTACAAATCACAACAGTTGCTGATACCGTTTCACTCAAATTCCAGTGCGATATCCCTTACGTTGCATCCAGTATGCAATATCAAGACTATGTGCTTGCATCAACTGCTAATGTCATTTGGAAACTGGTTGGCCGAAAGTTTCCTTTTAGAGGTTGTTATTTCACTTGTACTCATGAAGAAAGTCAAACAAGGCTTGATTTTTATACCGCTTACTTTGGATGTCCGATTGCTTTCTCTGAGGATTATTTAACCTTAACAGCAGACAAAAAGTTGCTCGACCAACCGCTACTAAAGCATGATCCTATGCTACCTCTCAGTATAGAATTAGATGCACAAAGAGCGGACAACCTTAGATTAAAGACTCATCAATTAATACGTTTTTTCTTATCAAGTGGTTTAGCTGACTCAACTCATATCGCTCAGAAACTAGGTTATTCACGGCGCACCTTTCAACGGGAGTTGCACCGAGAATCAACGTCTTTTAAGGAAATACTTGAAGACGTAAGGCGCGACCAGGCAAAGGGATACCTGCTGGATACCCGCTATCGTCTGACCGAAATATCACTATTGCTTGGCTATAAAAATCTGGGTTCATTTACGCGAAGCTTTAAACGTTGGTATGGCTTCGAACCATCTAAAGCGCGCGATATGCTTTTACGAGAAACGGCATAGTTCAGTAAAACTCACCGTCAGCACCCTTATTGAATACCTCTTATATACCTTCTTTGCACGGATTTATAAGTCTATTGATCTTTGCAGTTTTATTGTTTGTAAAAACTGCACAAATAGGGATGTTGCCTAGCCCACTACAGAAAATTCTGTAGTGGGCTAATTTTTTATAGCATTTCTACTGCAATAGCAGTGGCTTCACCGCCACCAATACACAACGAAGCAACGCCTTTTTTCAAACCTCGTTGCTTAAGTCCGTGTATTAACGTGACCAGGATACGTGCACCTGATGCACCGATAGGATGGCCAAGAACACAAGCACCGCCGTGGATATTCACTTTATCTGGGTCCAGTTCTAACTCACGGATAGCTAACATGGTTACCATGGCAAAAGCTTCGTTAATTTCAAACAAATCAACGTCGTCTTTCGACCAGCCTGTTTTCTCAAATAACTTCTGCATTGCACCAACTGGTGCCACAGTGAAGTTCTCTGGTTCGATCGCGTTAGTTGCATGGGCGACAACACGTGCCAGTGGAGTTGCACCTAACTCATTCGCTTTAGATTCAGACATAACAACCATAGCCGCTGCACCATCTGAGATAGAACTTGAGTTGGCTGCAGTTACTGTACCGTCTTTCTTAAATGCCGGGCGTAATCTTGGAATTTTATCTGGCATGGCATTACCAGGACCTTCATCGCGTGAAACAACAATGTCGCCTTTACGTGCTTTTACTGTCACGTCAACAATTTCATCATTGAAGGCGCCAGACTCTATCGCATGTTGAGATTTTGCCAATGACGTTAATGCAAATTGGTCCATATCTTCACGGCCAATCTTTTCTGCATCAGCTGTCGCTTGCGCAAAACAGCCCATCGCTTGCCCATCGTAAGCATTCTCCAAACCATCAAACATCATATGGTCGATAGTTTGTTGATGTCCCATACGCATACCACCGCGCGCATTAGGCAATAAGTAAGGAGCATTGCTCATACTCTCCATACCACCAGCAACTACCGTCTCAGCAGAACCTGCTTTGATTAAATCGTGCGCTAACATCACAGCTTTCATACCGGAACCACAGACTTTATTAATGGTAGTAACGCCCGCAGAAAGCGGTAAATCAGCGCCTAACGATGCTTGACGAGCGGGCGATTGCCCTAAGCCAGCCGACAAAACGCACCCCATAATGACTTCATCAACATTGTCACCTGATACACCTGAGCGTTCAACGACGCCTTTAATGGCAATTGAGCCTAGCTCTGGCGCAGACAGCGAAGAAAGCCCTCCCATAAAGCCACCCATAGGTGTCCGGTTGGCAGCAACAATTACAACAGCCTCTTGACTCATTTCTCATTCCTTACAAATTATATTTACGTAAAAGTCTATTCACACTTAGCCGTGAATACCAGTTATAAAATTAAGTTGACCTTATCTTTCGCTTACTTTACCTTTACGTTAACTTAAACCTTACGTTAACGTAAAGGGCATATGAAAGAATCTGATGCAGTCAGTATCGGTGAGCTGGCAAAGAAGTTTGACATTACACCACGTTCAATTCGGTTTTATGAGGAGCAAGGCCTTTTAAACCCAGGACGTGTAGGTCAAAACCGCAGTTATGAAAAGAAAGACCAGGTTCGCCTAAAGTTAATACTCAGGGGAAAGCGCCTCGGCTTTTTGCTCGCTGATATAAAATTATTTTTTAATTTATATGACAGTCACAGCAACTCTGCAGCACCGCTGGATACTATGCTAAGTATGACAAAATAAAAACGCGACTTGATGTTGCAACAATTACACGACGTTAACATGGTGCTACAAGAGCTTGATGAAGTCGAACAGCGCTGTATGCAAGAATTGGCAGAGTTAACCAATCCCACTAAATTAGAGAGAGAATCGTAACTATGAATGTACCCTATCCTACCCTTAATTTTGGCTTGGGCGAAGAAATCGACATGTTACGTGATCATGTTTATAACTTCTCGCAAGAACAGATAGCACCGCTTGCTGAAAGCTCAGATGAAAATAATCAATTCCCTAATCAACTATGGACGCAATTTGGTGACATGGGATTACTTGGCGTAACTGTCGCAGAGCAATTTGGTGGTGCAGACATGGGTTATCTTGCACACGTTATCGCGATGGAAGAAATCAGCCGTGCATCAGCAGGTATTGGCCTGAGTTACGGTGCACATTCAAACTTATGTGTTAACCAGATTGCACGTAATGGTAACGAAGCACAACGTGAAAAGTACCTACCTAAGCTCATCAGCGGTGAACATATTGGTGCGCTTGCGATGAGTGAGCCTAATGCAGGATCTGATGTTGTCAGCATGAAACTAAAAGCCGAAAAGAAAGGCGATGTTTATGTGCTCAATGGCAATAAAATGTGGATCACCAATGGTCCTGACGCTAGTACCTTTGTTATCTATGCTAAAACAGACGTACACGGCGGTTCGCGTGGCATTACTGCTTTTATTGTAGAAAAAAGCACACCAGGATTCTCTCAAGCTCAAAAGCTCGACAAGCTAGGTATGCGTTCGTCAAATACCTGTGAGCTTGTGTTTGAGGACTGCGAAGTACCTGCAGAGAACATCTTAGGTGCTGAAGGAGCCGGTGTTAAAGTATTAATGAGCGGTTTGGATTACGAACGCGTAGTCTTATCCGGTGGTCCTCTAGGTATTATGCAAGCCTGTATGGACGCTGTTGTGCCTTACATTCATGACAGAAAACAATTCGGCCAATCTATTGGTGAATTCCAATTGGTTCAAGGTAAAGTTGCTGATATGTATACGCAAATGAATGCGGCTCGCGCTTATGTTTATGCAGTAGCGAAATCTTGTGACAGAGGCGAAACAACGCGTAAAGATGCCGCAGGTGCTATTCTTTACTCAGCTGAGTTAGCGACAAAAATGGCATTAGATGCTATTCAATTACTGGGTGGTAACGGTTATATCAATGAATACCCTACGGGTCGTTTGTTACGTGACGCTAAACTTTATGAGATAGGCGCTGGAACGTCAGAGATTCGCCGTATGTTGATTGGTCGAGAGTTATTCACCGAATCAGCTTAGTTCCTCCTTATTCTTCATTTATCCAATTACGGGAAATAGTCAGCTATTTCCCATTTTATTATGGAGCACATTTATGCCCCAGTTAGATTCGAAAATTAATACTAAAAGTCAGGAATTCACTGACAACGCAGCTCACATGCAAGTTCAAGTAGATGACTTGCACGATAAGATTGCAAAGATAAAGCAAGGTGGTGGCGAAAAGTCAAACAAACGCCATACAGATCGCGGTAAATTATTACCAAGGGAACGCATTAATAACCTACTCGATCCGGGGTCACCTTTTCTTGAAATAGGCCAACTTGCTGGTTGGGAAGTGTACGAAGATTACGTACCAGCAGCAGGTGTCGTTGCGGGTATTGGTCGTGTATCTGGTCAAGAATGTATGATTGTTGCGAACGACGCTACTGTAAAAGGCGGCTCCTACTATCCGTTAACCGTTAAAAAGCATATTCGCGCTCAAACCATTGCAGAGCAAAATAATCTGCCTTGTATCTATCTAGTCGATTCAGGCGGCGCTAACCTGCCAAGGCAAGACGATGTATTCCCCGATCGCGAGCACTTCGGGCGTATTTTCTTTAATCAAGCGAATATGTCAGCGAAAAACATCCCGCAAATTGCTGTTGTTATGGGGTCTTGTACAGCCGGTGGTGCCTACGTTCCGGCAATGGCCGACGAGTCTATTATTGTTAAAAATCAAGGTACGATATTCCTTGGTGGACCACCTCTTGTTAAAGCTGCTACAGGTGAAGTTGTCTCAGCAGAAGATCTAGGTGGCGGTGATGTGCACGCGAGAACATCTGGTGTGGTCGATCACTTAGCCAACAACGATCATCACGCGTTACAACTAGCTAGAGATGCTGTTGCACGTTTGAACAGAAACAAGCCGCAACAAATGGATATCAAAAAGCCTGTAGAGCCAATTTATCCGCCACAAGATATCTACGGAGTTATTCCGAGTGACAGCCGTAAGCAATTCGATGTTAGAGAAGTCATTGCACGCATTGTTGACGGTTCTGAATTCGATGAATTTAAAGCACTATACGGCAAAACGTTAGTTTGTGGGTTTGCCCGCATTTTCGGCTATCCTGTAGGCATTATCGCCAATAACGGCATCTTATTCGCAGAGTCCGCACAAAAAGGTGCACACTTTATTGAGCTTTGTGCTCAACGTAAAATCCCCTTGATTTTCCTACAAAACATCACCGGCTTTATGGTTGGTAAACAATACGAAACAGGTGGTATTGCTAAGCATGGCGCTAAAATGGTAACAGCAGTAGCTTGCGCCCAAGTACCTAAATTCACTGTCTTAATAGGTGGTAGCTTCGGTGCGGGTAACTATGGTATGTGCGGTCGCGCCTACGATCCTCGTTTTATGTTCATGTGGCCTAACGCACGCATTTCCGTCATGGGCGGCGAACAGGCAGCGGGTGTTCTGGCACAAGTTAAGTTAGATCAAAAAGAGCGAGTCGGCGAGTCTTGGAGTGAAGAAGACCAACAAGCCTTTAAAAAACCCATTATTGATGAGTATGAAAAGCAAGGTCACCCTTACTATGCCTCTGCTCGTTTATGGGACGATGGTGTTATTGATCCAGCAGACACGAGATTCGTATTAGGCTTGAGCATTTCAGCGTCCCTCAACAAGCCTATCGAAGATACTCACTTTGGCATCTTTAGAATGTAAGGAAAGACAATGACAGAATCAGTTTTATTCTCAGTAGATAAACGCGGTATTGCCACTGTCTGCCTTAATAAACCAGACATGCATAACGCCTTTGATGACAGTTTGATAGCAGAGCTAACCGGACTATTTAATAAAGTCGCTAATGACGACAACATACGCGCCATGATCCTCGCCGGTAGTGGCAGGAGTTTCTGTGCGGGCGCAGACCTCAATTGGATGCGCCGTATGGCAAGCTACACTTACGATGAAAACGTTGAGGATGCAAAAGGTTTAGCGACAATGCTGCGCACCTTGAATGAGTTACCGAAACCTACTATTGCTCGCGTACAAGGTGCTGCCTATGGTGGTGCTATTGGTCTTATCGCATGCTGCGATATTGCCATTGCGAGCAAGCTCACTAAATTCTGCTTGAGCGAAGTAAAACTCGGCTTAATTCCAGCAACCATTAGTCCTTACGTTATTGAAGCAATGGGCGCTAGAGTCTGTCGTCGTTACTTTGCAACAGCCGAAGTCTTCTCAGCAAGACGAGCTAGGCGCTTAGGTCTGATAAGTGAGGCTGTCAATGAGGAAGAGCTAGACACAAATGTTGAACAAATCGTCAAAGGCTTACTTCGCAACAGCCCAGCAGCCGTAGCTGCAGCCAAAAAACTTGTTACAGATGTCAAAGATCATCCAGCTAATGATGCCCTTCTAGAAATGACAAGCGTCAGTATTGCCGAGATTAGAGGTTCAGAAGAAGGACAGGAAGGCCTTAAAGCCTTTCTAGAAAAACGTAAACCCAATTGGATACAGGAATAAGATCATGCTCACTAAATTACTGATAGCCAATCGGGGCGAAATAGCCTGCCGCATCATCAAAACAGCACGCAGAATGGGTATTCGAACTGTCGCTGTATATTCAGATGCTGACACACAGTCATTGCACGTGCAAATGGCAGATGAAGCAGTACATATAGGCCCGGCGCCATCAAAAGACAGCTATTTGCAAGCAGAGCGCATTATTGATGTTGCTAAACAGGTCAATGCCGACATGATCCACCCTGGCTACGGCTTTTTATCAGAGAATGCGAACTTCTCTCGGCTTTGTAAAGAGAATGACATCGTCTTTATCGGCCCACCGGTTGGCGCTATTGAAGCAATGGGTTCTAAATCAGCAGCTAAACAAATCATGGAAAAAGCCGGCGTACCGCTTGTACCTGGATATCATGGTGATGACCAATCAGCTGACTTAATTAAAAAACATGCCGATGACATGGGTTACCCTGTTCTCCTAAAAGCTGCCGCTGGTGGCGGTGGTAAAGGGATGCGCCAGGTCTGGTCTGAACAAGAGTTCAGTGAAGCACTTGATGCAGCCAAACGTGAAGCGATGTCGAGTTTCGGCGACGATAAAATGCTGGTTGAGAAATACCTCACAAAGCCTAGGCACGTTGAATTCCAGGTCTTTTGTGATAAACACACAAACGGTGTTTACCTATTCGAACGTGACTGCTCGGTGCAACGTCGCCATCAAAAGATCATCGAAGAAGCTCCTGCTTTCGCTATGCCTGAATCACTGCGCAAACAAATGGGTGATGCTGCATTACTTGCCGCTAAAGCGATTGATTATGAAGGTGCTGGTACCGTTGAATTCTTGCTTGATGAAGATGGTAGCTTCTACTTTATGGAGATGAACACACGCCTTCAGGTAGAACACCCAGTTACTGAGTTCATCACTGGTTTAGATCTTGTCGAATGGCAAATTCGGGTTGCTTCTGGTGAAACTCTGCCGTTGCAGCAGTCCGAATTGTCTATTAATGGTCATGCATTCGAGGCGAGAATCTATGCTGAAGATCCCGATAACGACTTTTTACCAGCAACAGGGAATCTCACTTTCTTAGAACCACCAACAGAATCTGATCATGTGCGGGTTGATACAGGTGTTCGTCAAGGTGATGACGTTTCTATCTACTACGACCCTATGATTGCGAAATTAGTTGTGTGGGATGAAGACCGTACGAAAGCACTGTCTAGAATGCGTAAAGCGCTAACTGAATATCGCATTCATGGCGTAGTCACTAATATTGAATTTCTCTACAACCTTGCTAGTTGTGAACCATTCAAGAAAGAAGAAATTGATACAGGCTTTATCGAGAAGCATTCGGATCTGTTATTCAGTGATGAAAGTAATCAAACAGAGGAGCAACTTGCTCTTGCTGCTTTACTCGTAATTTTAAATCAAGTTGCAGACTCTCAAAAGCATTCCGCTAATAGCTCATCTGATAAAGACAGTCCATGGCAAAATACGAGCGGGTGGCGTGCTAATGAAACGCATCAACAAGCATTAACTATCAGTATCGCTGGAAATGAATGTCAGTTAACGGCAGTACAAACTGAACTCGGTGGCAAGCAAGCTTATACTATCACCGTTGATGGCCGAGCTATCCAATGTAGTGGTTCACTTAATGAATCGACATTAACAACAGTCATCAATGGACACCGGACCATTTCGAGCTTCAGTAAAAATGGTGATGCTTATGTTGTATTCAGAGATGACGGTGCATTCCATTTTGATCTTGTTCAACCCGATTTAGGCATCGATAGTGAAGCTGATGTTGGTGGTGGCTTTACGGCTCCTATGAATGGCACTGTAGTGGCGCACTTAGTTGAAGCGGGACAAGAAGTTGAAAAAGGACAACCATTGATTGTTATGGAAGCCATGAAAATGGAACATAGCTTAAAAGCGCCAACTAAAGGTAGTGTCACTGAGTTTTTCTATCAAGCTGGTGATTTGGTTGATGGTGGTGCTGAATTATTGAGCTTTGCTGCCAGCGAAGCAGAGGATAAGTAATGCCTATTGATAACAAGCAGCTTCCTAAGCAAGTCAAAATTGTTGAGGTTGGCCCTAGAGACGGCCTCCAAAATGAGAAAGGCGTTGTAACATTGGAAGATAAAGTTGCCTTGATTCATGGACTTGCCGAGACAGGCTTGTCTATTATCGAATCTGGCAGTTTTGTCTCGCCTAAATGGGTACCGCAAATGGCTAGTTCGAGTGAGGTCTTTGAAACCATACAGCGTAAATCGCATGTCACTTATTCCGCATTAACGCCAAATATGAAAGGCTTGGAGGCGGCTATCGCCGCCAATGTCGATGAAGTAGCAGTTTTTGGCGCAGCCTCAGAGAGCTTCACACAGAAAAATATCAATTGTTCAATAGAAGAAAGCATCGAACGCTTTACTCCCGTCATAGAAGGAGCTCAAAAAGCAGGTATTAAGGTACGTGGCTACGTTTCTTGTGTCTTGGGGTGTCCTTATGAAGGTGATATTGACATTAATATGGTGACTAAAGTTAGCCGTAAGCTGTTTGAACTCGGTTGTTATGAAATATCACTAGGTGACACTATTGGCGTTGGTACAGCCATGAAAACTCAGCTGTTGCTCGATGATGTTTTAGCGCACATTCCGACTGAAAAAGTTGCTGTGCACTTCCATGATACCTATGGGCAGGCACTGAGTAATATATTGGTGGCACTGCAAAACGGCGTTAATGTGGTTGACGCAGCTGTTGCAGGCCTTGGTGGGTGCCCTTATGCGAAAGGAGCGTCCGGCAATGTTGCTACCGAAGATGTCATTTATATGCTCAATGGTATGGGTATTGAAACGGGTGTTGATATACAGAAACTCGCTCTTGTCGGTCAAACCATATCCGACAATCTAGGCAAAGCTAATCAGTCTAAAGTTGGTAAAGCTATTCTTAGCGCCTAGCCAGTGTTTAATAGGCTATTCATAATCCACTTAAAGTTGCGTGAATAGCTTACATCAATTACATACTCAAATTATTTCGGGCTATTCGATACCATTAATAATAAGTTACATAAAACCGTACAAGCTTAAGTAATACAAATCGGTAAAGATATGTTTTAATCAAATACTGGCATACTTTATATTTGATCAGGATTTGTATCATATGAAAGTAACTTATTTTTACCCGTTTCACTCCAATGCTTCAACGTTAACCATAGCTTTCGCCCTTTTGGTTTGCAGTTTAATTTCTTTACCTGTAGCAGCTGAAACAAACCTATACCTTGCCGCTATAGAGCATCCAAACAGACCCCAAGCAGATCGAGAAAAAGACAAAACTCGTAAACCTGAATTGATTTTACCTTTTACTCAGATTAAACAAGGAGATAAGGTTCTTGAGTTAGGTGCAGGTAGCGGACATACAAC
Source organism: uncultured Pseudoalteromonadaceae bacterium (assembly GCA_964625615.1). GTDB lineage: Bacteria > Pseudomonadota > Gammaproteobacteria > Enterobacterales > Alteromonadaceae > M269. The sequence goes on from CAZVDU010000007.1 coordinate 16,057, forward strand.
AGAGCTTCTTGCTAGGGTCGTTGGTGCCGATGGTATTGTTTATGCACAAGGTTTAACTGGCAACCGGGTAAGGCGTAGTCAGTTAACTAATGTTGTATCTCTACGTAGGCATTTATTATTTGAGTTACCTGAAGTATTAAAAGAAAACGATGTGCCCGCGGGTAGTCTGGATGCTGTCGTACTCTTTTTTACGCTACATGATTTTTATTTGAGTTCTCGCATTGACAAAGAAGAAGTGTTAGCCAACCTTCATATTTGGTTAAAAGATAATGGTTCGTTGATAATCTTAGATAATGCTGCTGATGCAGATGCAGGCAACTCTGTGAATCATAGACTTCATAGGATTGGCGAAAACTTCATCATTTCCGAGTTAGATAAAGCGGGCTTCAAGGTAGATAGCACAAGCAATGCACTGCGTAACCCCGAAGACGATCACAGTAAAAGCTGGCAATTATTTAACGGTTTGCATGATAGGTTTGCCATACGCTTTGTAAAAAAATAAACACTTAAACAAAGACTAACAGCACAGGCTCCTTTTAATGAAGCATTCGAAGGGTAAACAACCGTTCTGTTATCAGGTTTTAATCATCGGCGACAAGCTAGCACAACACAGTGTAATCCCTGAAAGTTTTATAGTAGCTGTCAAAAGTTTAAAGACCAATCGAGCAATTAATTGATAGAGCTAAGGGCATATACAGCACAAGTTTAAAAAATATTAGGGTTAAACAAAGCAAGCATAGACATCATTTGCAACTTAGTATGATCTAACGCTGCTTCTAACTCCTCTATCTCTAGGTTAAGGCATTCATACATTGAAGGTTCTAATTGCGTATTGTTGTGATAGAACTCTTGATTTACGTTTTCCATTGCCATCATATAGGCAAGTTGCAAAATTCGTTCATCAATATTATCTGTCGATCCTTCAGCGTTGTGTATAAGGCCAATTGGGCCGTATATAGTCTCTGGAATTCCCCACAGCTTAATTAACGCAGCACTGACCTCTACATAAGAAAATCCTAATGTTTGCCGTTGAAGTTGCACGGGTGTTATCTGTTCAGAATAAAAAGAGCAAGCGCTTGCTGCTTCAGGGTTGAGTTTAACGACAACCAATTCACCAACATCATGAAGCAATCCGGCAACGAACAAGCGTTCCGTTGATTTAATACCAAGCTTATCTCCAAATAACTTTGATAAAAGAGCACAGCAGACACTTTGTTCCCAGAACTTATCCAAACTGATAATGCTATCTTCAATTGATTCGAACGCTTTTGAAACACCATAAGCGACAACCAAATCGTAAATTGACTTCGTTCCTATTACTTGGATCGCTTTGCTAACTGATTCTATTTTATTGGGGAATTTATAAAGGGCACTATTAGCAACCTTCAATATCTGCATGGTTAAAGCAGGATCAAAGCTAATAACGTCTGCAATATCTTGCATTGAAGCAGCAGGATCGTCTATAAGCTGCTTTATTTGCGTCACGGCATCTGGTAACACAAAGATATCATCAGCCTTCATTGCATAGTGTTGAGCATTCATTTTGTTGTGAATTCCATCATCCCGACTTCACCGCTGTTATAAGTTATAGTTTACTATTAGCCAAAACTCCATACTTCGCTATAAAACTATAGTCTAATCAGCAATTTATATCCTTATATTAGCTATAACATAAATGATGCTTACGGCAGTCTACTCCAACCAACTCAGAATGCACGTTTCAGCATGATTGGCGTATTTCAATTTAAGGAGGGTCGATGGTGAAGTACCGACCACCATCCCAATTGGCGAAAGAAGGATCAGAAACGGTAAGTAGCACCTAATGTTATTTGACGTTGATCAAGCCTATCCGTTCCAATAAGAGGTTCTCGGCCTTCTTGCGTACTGACGACATTAATAAATTCTAACCCAACAGATAATGGTTTTGACACACTGTATTGATAATAAGCTGTCCAACTAATCCCATCACCACTGTTGTCACTATTAGGCGTAAGATCCCTATCCACTGTTTCAAAATTATCGTATCTCACAGTGACTTGATGATCATTCTTTTTGTAAGTCCCCCCTATATAAAAAGCTTCGTAATCTAATTTTACCAACCAGTTATTCCCAGCTTCAGTTGTGCCTGTCAAAAACTGGCTGAAGAAAGTAGTATTTCGAGATAGGTTATACTTTAAAGCAACGTGATTAAACTGCGTATCCCATGCCCACTGCCCATCACTGAATGCACCTGAGTCTGCATTGTTGTCATAACGAGTGAACTTAAACTCGAACCTGGATAAATACCTTGCATGCAGACCATAAGAAAACCCCCAACGTCCATCTATTTCATCAATTAGGTCAAACTCTCTTGCTTGCATGGTAAGCGGTGACGGGCCACTAAAACTATTGAGTTCAGCAAAAGGAACTCTTTCATTGAAACCTGTTTGGCGATCATGAAGCGCCCAACCTCTAAAGGCGAGTAATGTTCCGGCAGCATCATTTCCTTTAAAGATTGACGTATCTACTGTCCAGCTCCAACGGCTTCTGAATCGCCTTCCAGGTCGCGTAAGAGAGACACCCAAACCATTACTTCTTAATTCTTCACCTATCCACGTATTTATTGCCGAGTTAGTGTAGCTACCATTGCTTAACCAACTAGGCCGAGTATTTTCAAGGGAAAGTGTTGGAATAAATGAACCCGCTTTGGCGCGCAGTCTATAACCTTTGATTGGTAGAGGCGAGTATCGGATAACTGCTTGCGTAATATCTGGAATATTATTCACATCATCGTAGTAATGGGCATCGATAGTTGCTGACAACGTCGAGGTAATACGAGCGCGGTAATTCAGTGCGAATTGCCCCACATGAACATTACTACTTCGGTTGTCGTATCGCAATGGGCTTACGCCACCTTCCAAGAAAGACGTTTCGCTATCTGCATCTACGTAATTGATTTGCACTGTTCCTTGAAGCTGATGCTTAACCTGTGCATTAGTGTTCCCAACACCGCCTATCAAACTCAACATGAGTATAGATAAGCACATAAGTGTATTAAACTGATAAATGCCCCATTTCTTGTTCACTATTATCAAACCTCAATGATGAAGCTATGCTACAAGTAGTTACCGAGTCTCTATCAGTAAAATCTACTCATAAATAAGCACCTATTCATAAATCATAAACATCTTATATCAATGTGTTTTCAACATTACCAACGATAGGTTAGACCGGCCGTTAACTGTTCTTGTTGAAAGCTCGCAACACCGGTCAAAGCACGTCTGTTTTCGGCGCTGTTGTCAACACTAATAAACTCTATGCCTAACACTACCTGATTCGATAATTGATATTGATAGAAAGCTGTCCAACTTATGCCGTCACTATCGTTAACGGACTCTGGTGTACCATCAATATCAATTGCTGCAAAATTGTCATACCGCAAACTAAATTGGTGATTACCTTCTTTATGCGATATGCCTAAATAAAAAGCTTCGAAATCTAATTTAACCAACCAGCCATCGCCTGCCTCAGTGGTCCCCCTCAAAAACTGCCCTAGAAAGGTTGTTTTAGGTAATATGCTATAGCGCAAAGCAACATGATTAAATTTAGTGTCCCACGCCCATTGTTCTTCCCGAAAATCTCTCGCTCTGTCGTCGGCATTATTATCGTAGCGTGAATATCTTAAATCTAGTCGCGAAAGGTATTTAATTTGTCCTCCAAAACTAAAGCCAAATCGACCATCTATCTCTTCGATGAGATCTAAACTACGGGTATGCATTGAGAGTCCACTAGGCCCATTAAAACCGGGTAGATTAGCCAAAGGGATTTCTTCGTTCAAACCTAGCACACGATCATGAAGTGCCCATCCCCTAAACGCTAATAGTGAACCAGCAGTATCATTACCTTTAAATATGGAACCATTAACAGACCAGCTCCAGGGACTGTTAAACCTGCGTCCTGGTCGTGAAAATGATGCTTCAACACCTGTACTCTTAAGCTCTTCGCCTATCCATGTATTTACTGCTGAGCTTGAATAGCTCAAATTACTCAACCATCCAGGCTTGGTGTTCTCAATCGACAGCCCTGGAATAAAAGTCCCAGCTTTCACGTGCAATCTATAGCCGTTTATGGGTAATGGTGCATAACGTATAACTGCTTGTGTCAAATCGGGCGTATGATCTAAATCATCATAATGATTAGCATCTACACTGACTGAAAGAGTTGAGCTCAATCTAGCGCGATAATTAAGGTGAAGTTGGCCTAAGTGAACATTACTATCACTGTTGTCATATCGAAAAGGACTAAGACCACCATCTAAAAACGAGGTTTCATTAGCAGCATCAACATAGTTTATTTGCACCACTCCCTGAAATTGATGCTTAAAGCCTTTTGCATCAACAGATCCAGCAAAACCTATCGCCGCTGCTACTACTAGTAAGGTACGCAAAAACATAAACTACCTACTGATAATCTGCATCTTGATCAAAGCTATCAAACCCTAAAAGAGCAGGTAAAACATCGTCTTTCAATTGATAGTTCAAAGAAACGTTACTCTTCAAATCAAGAGGCATAAGCACCCCATTATCCTCATTTACAATACGTGGATGCCACACAGAAAGTTGGTATTGTCCCTCTGGAATGTCCAAATTCACCATACCATCAGCACCTGTTTTAGCGAAGTAAGGAGTTTCGACGACTTTGATATAACCCAACATCCAATCGTGAACACTACAACCCAATTCAACATCTCCTGCGTCTTCAAAAACGATAGGCAATGGTGCATCTTCTTTGTATAACTCTAACTCAAAGCTCTTTGTTTCTGAAAAAGAAAAAACATGATGCTGAATATCATCACGATTAGGGAACCTTATCGATTGGCCTTTCTGGACTACCAGGATATGAGGAATAAACTGCTTGTTCTTTTGTTCCATTTCTGTGATTGCTTGAACATTAGGTTCTGGAATGAGTGAGCTATCTGTAGGTGTAAACGAAACCACCGCATCTTCGAACACTTTTCCTTTTTTATCTTTGAGCTCGAAGCTCACCGAAAAATTTTCTGCAGATGCTGTTATCGAAAACAACATCGCAAGTAGTAGGGTTTTAAATGTATGTGACATCATAATAATCAAAATTAAACGTTAATTATGCTTCAACAATATAAAGGTACTTAGTAAAGATTTATCTATTACGCCTTCTTGCTACTAGCAATAATGCATAAGCACTCAGCAACCTAGGATCTTTAAAAACTATAAAGTGTATCTCATATCATCATCGTATATTTAAACAGTAACCACAATATCTAAGTGGTTACTCATCGTAAAGTTCAACTACCACTTCTATCTCTGTGGCAAAACCTATAGGCAATGACTGCATTCCAACTGCTGAGCGAGCATGTTTGCCTCTTTCACCATAAAGCTCAATCATTAAATTAGAGAAACCGTTAATAACCGTTGAGTGCTGCTTAAAATCTTCAGTGGCATTAACCATACCTAGCACTTTTACAATACGTTTAACTCTATCAAGATCGCCTAATTCATGTTTTAAGCTAGACAGGATAGCTATCCCAGACAACCGAGCAGCGGCTGCCCCCTCCGCTACGGTTAAATCTTTTCCAACCTTACCTAATATATAGCTACCATCGGCCTTCTTAGGGCCATGTCCAGAAGTAAAAACCATATTCCCAGCTCTAACTACAGGCACGTAAGAGTTTGTAGGCTCTTTATAGGGATATAGCTTAATCCCCATTTTTTCCAACTTTTCTTCTATATCTGCCGACGCAATGTTAGGTATTGTCATCAGCAAAGTGGCTAAAATTAGTAATGTCTTATTCATCAACAGACTCTTTGGTTTTGGTTTAAGTAACAGACAGTCAACTGTATGAGTCACTGCCTATTTAATTTGGTTCAATATAAATGGGTATTAATTTACTCTTTTTTGCATTTTTACAATTCATCAACTCTCGAACACCAGTTTGTTATCAACCCTAGTCATCCGCTTATCCATGGTCAACTGCATAGAATCATAACCACCAACAGATTTAAGTAGCTCATCGACACCAGCTTTATCCTCACCACCAAACCCATTATAGGTGTCTAGGATCCTCTGTGCCTTCCATTGTGTGAAAGTTGCTACAGCTTTATTACCTTCAGCATTACCTATTTTAAAAGGCTGATCGCCTATCATGCGTGGGACTTCTTCATTTGGATGTTCCTCGGCCCAACTTTGTATCGTATCTATCGTCTTTTTAACAAATGGCCAATGTTCTAGAAACATTCGCCGAAGTACCGGCATGAGTGTTTCTGGTATTTCATCGTCATCTAAAAAACGTCCAACTGTTGCAGGCTTTTCATTCATTCTTTCAACCCATTTGGCAACATTAGGTGCTGTCCGTCTCATCAGTTCGCCTGGAAAAGGATCTAAATAGAGGTGCGCATACATTGATCCTATCAAGCCAAAATCACCAATGCTGGCTGCGCCCCCAAGCAAGTAATCGTTTTCTGCAAAGTGCTTATTCATTACCGTTAGAAAGTCATTTTCATACCAATCTTCAAGCTCTGGAATAGTTTTCTCTGACATACCCAGCAGTGGCACATAACCTTTAAACTTAGTACCTACTTTTTTACCTAAAAACTTCTGAATAAACTTAGGCCAACCTGGAGCAACAGTGGCACCGAAGTTACTGAACACATAGTCGTCATTATCTTTGTTCCAGCGATAATGCATAGCAGGCATCAATAACCATTCATCACCATAAAGCTCAAAAAGTTTAGATACTAACAACTGTTTTGGGCCATTAGGCATTACTGAACGTTCAGGAAAAGCTTTTTCTAATTCGTCAATAATCACCGCTGTATCTTGCATATATTCATCATTCGGTGTCCTCACAACGGGAATAAAACGAACACCTGTTTTGGGAATAATGACTTTCTTGTAGACACTCAGTGAAGATAAGATTTCCTGATAAGGGATCTGTTTATAATTTAAATACGCTCTCGCTTTTCCTGTGTATAGGGAAAACGGCGCTCCGTATAAGGTATACTGTTGGGCATCGCTCATAAGTGCTACCAATTTTTATTGTGAATGTAAGCCTTAGATCAAACGACCTTTCTAAAGGCATTCTTATTATTAATGTGTTTTGACCATCCCTGGCAACAATCTATTTCTTAGGTTTTCTCTTATCTTCAACTTTCCATTTATTATCTGTATACCAAGCACTCCACCCACTTGCTTTTCCTTCCGCATTCTCACTCATAACATACTGTTGTTTGGTTTTACGACTATAGCGAACCATGGCCGGATTGCCATCAGGATCTTCAGCTGGTGCATCAGCAAGGTAATAGAATTTTTCTGAGATACGATCTCTAAACCTTGCTAACTCAGAGACCAAAGGTGCTCTTGTTTCACGTGATTTAGGAAAGTTGTGTGCTGCCATAAAAATACCTGATGCACCATCTCTCAACACGAAGTGAGCATCGGACTTGGTACAAGGTAATTCAGGTAAATCAACGGGATCTTCTTTAGGTGGCGCTGGTTGCCCACTCCTTAACAACTTGCGCGTATTCTTACATTCTTCATTGGTACAACCGAAATATTTCCCGAACCGACCATTCTTTAGCTGCATATCTGAACCACAACGATCGCAATCCAATAATGGCCCATCATATCCCTTAATTTTAAAAGTCCCTTTCTCAACAAAGAAGCCTTCACAAGTTGGGCTATTGCCACAAATGTGCAGCTTACGACCTTCATCAACAAGGTAACTGTCCATAGCAGTCCCGCATATATCACAACGCCTTTTAGCTCGTAAAACTTCTGTTTCTAATTCTTCTTCATCATCAACTTTTATCACCTCTTCGCCAGGCGTTAAGTTCATGGTGTTAGTGCATCTTTCTTTTGGCGGCAGGTTGTAACCAGAACATCCTAAAAATACGCCTGTACTCGCTGTGCGGATATTCATTGGACGCTCACACTTAGTGCAGCTAATATCCGTTTCTATCGCTTGATTCAGGCGCATACCGCCATCATCAACATCTTTTTCTGCTGTCAACAACTTCAGATAAAAATCATCAAAGAAGTCATTTAAAACATCTTTCCACTGTAACTTACCTTCGGCAATTTCATCTAAATGCAATTCCATGTTTGCGGTGAAGTCATAGCCGATAAGATCTTGGAAGTTTTCCATTAAGCGATCATTGACGATCTCCCCCATCTTCTCAGCAAAGAATCGCTTACCGTCCAAACGGACATATCCCCTGTCTTGGATGGTTGAAATAATACTTGCATAAGTTGATGGCCTGCCAATGCCTCTTTTTTCTAATTCTTTGACCAATGAGGCTTCGTTAAATCTTGCAACTGGTTTTGTAAAATGCTGCTGTGGATCTAATTTTATTAGATCTAAACTATCGCCTTGTTTAACGTTCGGCAGTAATAAATCACCATCTCCCTTTTTGCGTACTTGGGTCTGTACACGCGTCCAACCGTCAAAAACAAGCACACGCCCTTTCGCTTTAAGCTCAAAATCACCCGCTTTTACAGTGATAGTCGTCGCGTCATACTTCGCTGGAGTCATCTGACAGGCAACAAACTGCCTCCAGATTAGCTCATAAAGCCTCTGAGCGTCTCTTTCCATATCACTTAAGGTGTCAGCCTTAATATTGACATTTGAAGGCCTTATGGCTTCGTGTGCTTCTTGAGCACCTTCTTTACTGCCGTAGGCAATAGCAGATTCAGGCAAATAAGCAGCACCAAAATTGTCGTCGATGTAATCACGGCAGCTCGATACAGCATCTTGACTTAAATTGGTTGAGTCAGTACGCATGTAGGTAATATGCCCAGCTTCATAAAGTCGCTGTGCCATCATCATGGTCTTTTTAACTCCAAAGCCTAATCGGGTGCTAGCAGCTTGTTGTAACGTTGAGGTTATAAAAGGTGCTGAAGGCTTGCTCTTAGTCGGTTTGGATTCTCTACTATCCACGACAAAGCTAGAATTTTCTAACGCACTAACAGCTTCGTGTGCCTGTTCTTTGTTCGTAGGCTTGAAGCTCTTCCCAGCTTGCTTCGCTACCTGCATACGCAGGTTGTCACTCACGCCGGTTTTAAGGTCCGCATGCAAATCCCAAAACTCTTCAGGTACGAACGCTTTGATTTCACGCTCTCGATCAACCACAAGGCGAACAGCAACTGACTGCACTCTTCCCGCTGAAAGGCCTCGTGCTATTTTTTTCCATAGCAAAGGCGAGACCATAAAACCTACAACCCTATCCAAGAAACGACGAGCTTGCTGTGCATTAACCCGCGCTACATTGAGTTGGCCAGGTTCTGCAAAGGCTTCTTGGATCGCGTTTTTGGTGATTTCATTAAAAACTACTCGCTGAAAATCTTTACCTTTGGCATCAAGCAACTCTTGGAGGTGCCAAGCAATTGCCTCTCCTTCTCTATCCAAATCGGTAGCTAGATAGATAGTGTCTGCATCCTTGGCAAGCTTCTTTAATTCATTAACAACTTTCTCTTTGCCATCCAACACTCTGTAATGCGCTTCCCAATCGTTTTTGGGATCAACCCCCATACGATCGACAAGTTTATCGTAATCATGCTTCCTGAGATAAGCTTGCTTATCTTCATCAGAAAGTAGCTTAAGTTCTTTTGCCGGACGTTTAGGCGCAACATTGCCCAGAGACTTAGTTGGCAGATCACGAACATGACCAACACTAGATTTAACAATAAAATTCTTTCCTAAATATTTATTTATCGTTTTAGCTTTTGCCGGTGACTCGACGATGACCAGTGATTTAGCCATATATTTTTGTTAACCCTATGAAATTTAATATATTTAGCGAGTTTTACAGACGAATACAGTCATAAGCTCGCTGATTTTTCTATTTTTACATATATCTACAAAGTGAATAGAAAACAAGTTCTTCTTCATAGATAGTACAAATGAGCTGTTGAACGCCACGATAATCGCTCAAAAATAATACAACTGAATTTGGCAGCACCTTTAAAATCCGTATACTTGTCCGCAATTGTCTGACGGCAACTTAGCCTGCTGTCTATATTCTCTGACCTGAGGAACCTATGAATCAATTTGAAGTCAACTTCGACGGCCTTGTTGGACCCACCCATAACTATGCTGGATTATCATTCGGCAATGTTGCCTCAAAATCAAATGCTAACGCCATAAGTAATCCCAAAGAAGCTGCAAAGCAAGGCTTACGAAAAATGAAGTCCCTCTCGGAGTTGGGGATGCATCAAGGCGTTTTAGCGCCTCAGGAAAGGCCGGATGTTTGGACATTAAGACGCCTAGGTTTCACCGGTTCTGATGCCGATGTATTAAGTAAGGCAGCTCAACAGGCTCCTGCTGTTTTCATGGCGTGCTGCTCTGCATCTAGCATGTGGACAGCCAATGCTGCTACGGTATCACCTAGCGCAGATACAGCCGACGGAAAAGTACACTTTACACCAGCAAACTTAACCAATAAGTTTCACCGTTCTATTGAACCTACTGTAACGGGTCGAATCCTCAAAGCCACGTTTGCAGATCCAAAGTATTTTGAACATCACCTTCATTTGCCTGACAACGAACACTATGGTGATGAAGGTGCTGCGAACCATACCAGGCTATGTAGTGACTATGGGCATTCTGGCATTGAGCTTTTCGTCTATGGCAGATACGCCTTTGATGACAGCAAAGTAGCCCCTCAAAAATTTCCAGCGAGGCAAACCTTCGAAGCTTCTGAGGCAGTTGTGCGATTGCATGGCTTAAGTGATGATAATGTTGTATATATTCAACAAAACCCCGATGTAATTGATCAGGGTGTTTTTCACAATGACGTTATTGCTGTTGGTAACCAAAACGTCTTGTTTTATCACCAACAAGCGTTCCTCAACACAGACTATGTTCTACAGGAAATCAAGGCAAAGTTTGGTGAAAAGCCTCTGCATTTTATCTGTGTTAATGACTCAGATGTATCAGTACAAGAAGCGATTAAAACATACCTTTTTAATACACAAATCATTACTTTACCTGATGGCCAAATGACTATTATTGCACCGAGTGAATGTGAAGAAAGTGACGCTGTCTCACGCTACATTCAACAAGTGATTGCGATGGATAACCCGATTAAATCGGTCAAATATTTCAATGTAAAACAAAGCATGAAAAATGGTGGCGGGCCAGCTTGTCTTCGATTGAGAGTTGCCATGACTGAAGCAGAATTAAACGCAGTTAATCCGAATACATTGATTAACGACCAACAATACACAAAACTAGTTGCCTGGGTAGACAAGCATTACAGGGACCGACTAACAGTTGATGACCTCAGAGATGTTGCATTTCTAAATGAAACTCGAACAGGGTTGGATGAATTAACTCAGTTATTGAAACTTGGCTCCATCTACCCATTCCAACAAGGCTAAAAGCATTCCCTCGTTCAATAGTCTAGGACGAGGGAAGCCTCGAGAACTCGTATTTCATGGCTATTTTTGCGCCAAAAGGCTAATAGACACTCAATACTCAGGCCAGCTAAGCTACTTGCATTGAACATTCAAGAAACTCACTTGTTTACTAGCACCATTAATACTATCGTTAGTTAACGAGTGACGAGTTGTGTCACTGCTGATTTAGGAGCCGTATGCTGATTAGTAAGCACATATATAGGAAGTTCCTATGTTATATATGCCTGGCGTCTTTGCTTTCGTTAAAAGCAGCCTCAGCTCAGACTGTTAATTCAGGCGACGTTAAGTACGAACATACAGTTACTCAACAACAACTTCTGCCCCTTCCCGACACAGCTCCCTTAGATAAGAAAAGGGTTGATTTAGGTCGCCAGCTTTTCAATGACACTATTTTATCAGGCAGCCTAACGTTAGCATGTTCGAGTTGTCACATTTTAAATCAAGGTGGTGAGGATAATAGGCAGTTTTCACTGACGGATACTGGCTCACCTAGAACGTTAAACACACCGACAATATTCAACATAACTCATAATGCCACTTTCCTGTGGACGGGTGGCGCCCAGTCCTTGAGAGATCTGGTGAATACAATCATGCTATCCTCCCAAACGATGAATGCAGATTGGAGAGAGGTGTTAAACCGACTTAAAGAAAATGAAGGTTATTCCAATGCATTTAACGCAAGTTTTAATGATGGCATAACACAAGAAAATATCATTGAAGCGCTATTAGTTTTCCAAAAAAGCCTTACAACCCCCAACAGTCGTTTTGATCAATACCTTAAAGGGGATAACGAAGCCCTTACCGACATAGAAAAACAAGGATATGGTCTTTTTTATGCCTATGGGTGTACATCTTGTCATCAAGGAAAGAATATCGGTGGCAATATGTTCCAGAAATTCGGGCTATACAGTGATTACTACAAAGATACAGGTAAGCTTATTTCCAAGCCTGATTATGGCCGTTTCAACAACACAGGTAATGAACGAGATAAATTCTTTTTCAGAGTACCGAGCTTACGTAACGTCGCTCTAACAGCCCCTTACTTGCATGACGGCTCGATAGCATCGTTAGATGAAGTGATACATATCATGGGAATATATCAGTTAGGGAGAGAGATTCCTAACACTGACAGAAAGCGCATCGAAGCCTTTTTAAAAACATTAACTGGCCGTTATGAGAATGACTTTCTTGATGAGGAATAGTTAGATGCAGTACTTTACAAAGAAAAGCGCATTAGCCTTTGTACTGGCTGCATTACTCGTTGTTATTGTCAGTTACTTTTTTCACTTCAATAGTCAACAGAACGCTTACTATACAAGTATCATTGATCAGCTAAATAAACTGTCAGAACTCGATCAACGCATAGATGAGAATCTAGCGTTATCGCAGGCAAACTTACTGCCAAATTATGACGAATTGAATCAATATCTACTTGCAACTGATAACTTAATCCACGAGCTCTCATTACCTCATTATCAATGGCCAGTTGATATCAAAAATATTGTTGAAGAAGCATCCAACATCAAAAGTACATTTAATCAAAAAAAAGAAAAGGTCGAATTCATAAAGTCTGACGTTGCAGTCGTTCGAAATTCAACAATTTACTTACCGCTATTGGTATTTCAGTCGCAGAGAGAGTTCGCAAAGTACGATATTCCTTCAGACCTAACTGAAGCTCTTGAACAAATTATCAGAACCTTAAATTTGAAAGACCATCAAAGAGATTCGGAGGCAAGAGAAGCTCTCTATGTCAATGGCGAGATACTTAATGGTATTGAAAACGACTTTGTTATTAACCGCATCAATTTAATTAATAAACATCTAGAGACGATATTTCTTTACCAACAGCAGGTGTTGAAAAATTTAGACATCATCAACCAAATCGATTTCCATACACAATTAAAAAAGATGTCTTTACGGTATACAAAACATAATCAAGAACAACAGCATCACTTACAAAAAACAGCATTGCTTTTGGCTATCATTGTTGTGGGACTAATAGCCACTATTGGCGCCACCTTTTTTCGGTTGCGTAAACAGCGAGAGTGGCTCCAAACAGAAAATATTCAACGACTGAAAATTAATAAGGCATTGGCAAAGTTATCTGAATTCAACCATCACGATGCTTCGACATCATTTTACGACTTATGTGTCCAGAATTTGGCTGAAGCGTCAAACAGTCATATTGCCCTTATTTCATGTTATTCGGATGAAACGAAAAAGGAGCTTACTACTCACTCCGTTTGGGTTAGAGGCGAAGTAGGAGAAAACTTTTCATACATGATCAAAGATGGGCCTTGTGGTGCAGCACTTAAGCATGATGAGTTCTGCGTTGAACAAGATCTTGTAAAACGCTTTCCTAAGAGCAGTGTCATTGGAAAGTTGGGCATGCAATCCTATTTTGGAAAAGTATTCACAGATACTCAGAACAACCCCATCGGACTCATTGCTTTGATGAATGCAAAGCCAACCGTTACAGATGATTGGCTAAAATCATTATTGAGTGTGTTTGCAACTCGCATATCGATAGAAATTGAAAGAAGCAAAAATGTTGAGGCATTGTATAAAGAGAAAGAACAAGCCATAACGACATTGAATTCTATTGCTGACGGCGTTATCGCCACAGACGAGTTTGGTGTCGTAACAAGAATTAATCAAGCCGCTCAGCAAGTGCTAGGTCTTACAGAAGACATCAAAGGTATTGGCTTAAAAACGTCACAACTTTTTACAGTACAAGAATCAGCATCCACCAAAACAACCTTAGACCCAGTAAATAGCTGCTTAACAACCCGAAAGCCTATCATTACGAAACGTCAAAACATATTAAGCACGCAAACAGGTTGCTCGCTAGCTCTTCAGCTCTCAGCAGCCCCTGTCATAAACGCTACCGAGAAGCTAATCGGTGCCATTGTTGTGTTGCATGACGTTAGTCAAGAACGAGAGCTCCAAGCAAAGCTTTCCTATCAAGCAAATCACGATAGCTTAACGGGATTAGTAAATCGACAATCATTAGAATCTGAGCTTGAACAAACATTAGCCAATTTTAGACCCGAAGAAAAACACTCCTTACTCTACATCGACCTAGATAAGTTTAAAATCGTTAACGACACATGCGGCCACAATGCAGGAGACGAGCTTCTAAGAAAGTTTGCTAACCTTTTGCAAGAACATGCAAGAGGTTCAGACATCGTTGCTCGTTTGGGGGGCGATGAATTTTTCCTTCTGTTACACAACTGCCCTTTAGCAAACTCACATTCAATCGCTCTAGGCATCCTAGATCAAATAGAACAGTTTCGCTTTTTTTGGGATGATAAGGAGTTTTCTTTATCGGCCAGTATTGGTTTATTAGAACTTGAAACTAACATACACAAAAGTACTGATATCATGTCGATGGTTGACTTAGCCTGCCTACAGGCAAAAAGTGAAGGCCGAAATAGAGTGGTCGTTTCGACATTAAATGATGAAGCATACTCGCAACGAAAAGGGGAAGTGTTATGGGTACCTCGGCTACGCAATGCGATAGACAACAATACATTTGAGCTATTTCAACAGGCCATTATTCAAAAGAAACAACTACCATCATCAAACGTAGAACACTCGACACACATCGAAATCCTCTTAAGAATGAGAGAAGAAGATGGCTCCTTAGTAATGCCACACGAGTTTATTAGCGCTGCAGAACGACACGATATGATGGCTGAAATTGACCGATGGGTTATCAAGCATGTGATAGCGCTTATGGTCGGTAAAACATCAGGCGCCAACTTAATGCATACAGAACTGGTCGCTATTAATTTATCAGGGCAATCTTTAGCAGATCCATCTCTGCTAGATTTTATTCAGCAAGAAATTAGCACTAACAAAATTACTGCTGGTCGTCTCTGCTTTGAAATAACCGAAACAAACGCAATCGCTAATCAAACCAATGCAATACACCTCCTGACAACCTTAAAAGCGCAAGGTTGCCAGTTTGCACTAGATGACTTTGGCAGCGGATTAAGTTCATACGCCTACATTAAAAACCTTCCAGCAGATTACTTAAAAATTGATCGCTCATTTACGAAAAAC
The DNA here is from genome assembly GCA_964625615.1 of uncultured Pseudoalteromonadaceae bacterium. GTDB lineage: Bacteria > Pseudomonadota > Gammaproteobacteria > Enterobacterales > Alteromonadaceae > M269. The sequence continues at coordinate 31,558 of CAZVDU010000007.1, forward strand.
CTCAGTACAGACAACATTAATTGCGCCATAGTTAAGTCTGTTATCGACGTGGCAAGAAACATTGGAATGAAATCTATCGCTGAAGGTGTTGAAGATGAAGGGACACTGCAAATGCTAGAGAACCTTGGTGTCGATTACATGCAAGGCTATGCCCTTGATTTACCGTCACCAATTAAGGATATCAATACCAGTTCCTAGCCACACTTATACGTTCACAAGTACTTTGCACGAGCATACTTACTGTTCCATAAAGATACAAAATACTAAAAGCCGCTGAACAATCAGCGGCTTTTACCTATGATTAAAATTTACTAATGTTTAAGTTAATTCGTGTCAGTACACAAATTACCTTGACCATAAGGGTTCGCTGGTGGCGGAGACGCTTCATCGGACACATCTTCAGCCGCAACAACTAACTCAAAGTTTTGATTATCTTGTGACTCAGTACCTGCAGATTGGCCAAATACACTTACCTGCACATCTGTCCAAGGGCCAAATTCTCTTGGGTATCTCAATTCTACCGTTGCCTGGCCATTATTGTCTGTCGCTGACTGACCATTAGCAAAGGCAACTGTACTTACAATCCCAGGAGTTAAGGTACCATCACCATTAGTATCTTCTCCTGCATCAAGAAAGCCATTTCCGTTAATATCTTCATTTGGACATACGGCAGTCACTACAGGGACAAATACGTTTGCATCATTATCAAATACCCAAAACCCTTTTCGATAAGTACCGCCTTGCGTAAATCGAACTGGTGTTCCGGTGACGGTCAAATCAACATCTGAAACAGGTCTACCTACACTATCACTGACGAATACAGCAAACTGCTTAAGGTAAGATGAGGGATCAGGGAGCTGAATTTCACGGCCTGTACCAATTACGATATCGAACGCACGATTACCAACAGTCAAAGTTACCATATCATTCACGGAGGGGTTGCTCGCCACTTCCGCATTTATAATAACGGCATCTTCACTGCTCACAGAGCTACTGGTATAAACCGTCGAAGCAATACCGTTGCTGTCGGTCACTGACGTATTGGGTGTTATAGAACCACCACTAACATCATTGACACTAAAGTTCACTGTCTGGCCTGTCACCAAGTTACCATTCACGTCTCGGACAACAGCAGAAATAATACTGGTTTGACCGTCAGGCCCAATATTATCGGGTGAAGCATCTAATATAATGGTCGAAGCAACCGTCGCGATGAAAACAATTTCTCCTCTTGCAGTGACTACATTGCCATCGACATCACGACCTTCTGCAGAGATTGACGCAATACCTGCATTTGAAGACTGAATAGTGGTTGAAGCTATACCATTGGCATCCGTTGTCAAAGCAGGTGCAGCAATGTTTCCTCTTGAAGAAGTGAAGGTAATATCACCACCAACAAAAGGTGCGTTATTTCGTAACCAAGTCACACTTATATCTGCAGCCTGATTTAGTGGCACAGAAGCTGTTGGAAGGGTTAAGCTAAAGTTATCAGCTTGTGCTGTTACTACTATTGAGTTTGTCGCGTTCAATGCACTGGCCGTGATTTCTGCACTACCTGCATTTTGTGCCTGAAAATTAACCGTCACTTGCCCCGTTGCACCTGTTGTAGGGTTGGTATCACTCAACGTACCGCTGGTTGTTGTCAATACCAGCGATTGATTCGGTATCGGGGCACCGTCAGAATCAACCAACGCTAGGGTAATCGGCGCTGGGTCATCAATTATTACTGATGCTGGACCGTTGATGTTTAACGCTGTACCGACCACATCAATTACCAACTGCTCTGTGAGTACATTGGCGCTGCCCACTTGTGCAGTAACTGTAATTGGCCTGTTTTCAGGGTCTCCGCCGGTCGAAAGCATAGCTCTAGCCGTGCCGTCAGCAGCAGTTACATCTTGCCCTGCAGCAATCTCTAGAGCTGCATTAGCATTGGCCGAGAAGCTGACGTTGACACCTTCCATGAGAATGTTCTGCTCATTTCTGACTAACGCAATTAATTCAATCTGATCAGAGCCACTTGAAGGTAGCTGAACAGAACTTGCAAAGAGTTCTAACGATGCAGGTTCTTCAGATACTGTTTGATCTACCCCAGTGCTATTAAAGCCAATCTGCGCTGTTTCACCGGAACCTAGCGTTGCAATAACTAAACCGGCACCAGCAGTTTGACCAACAATTAAATCAATACTAGCAACACCATTGCCGTCAGTTAAGGCAGTGCCACTGGCCGGATCAAAGGTCGCTAAATCTGCAACACTAAATGTATAAGTAACTAATTCATCTATCTGCACAGCACCATCAGAGTCAGTCACTGTCGCAATGACAGAGAGCGGTGTTGTCGATGACACAATATTGTTTGCAGTGCCGCTATCGCGTTCAACAATATCCAATGCAATAGAAATTGTTGGCTCCGTAGGCGGCGGCGTTACTGGTGTTTGCTGATCATCTCTAACAACGGCATCGTCACCACCACCACCGCAAGCTTGCAAAAGGAAAACAATAAACAACACGGAAAAGACTTTCACAGCAACATCCATAGTCTTTTTAAATGCAAATCGATTACTCATATCGGTAAATAACCCTAATTTTCTGTACATTGACGATTGTTAAAACCTATTTTGCTCTACCAGTTTTTATCATGAGATAAAATTGATAGGCTATCCCTAAATAAAAATAACTATCAGGATATCCATGCCTAGCGACAATCAAAAACTCAGTCTCACATCTCGCATCTTTATCGGCATGATTGCCGGAATTCTTATCGGCAGTCTGCTTCAACTCCTTTTTGATGATAGCGGAGATTTTTCAGTTAGGGTATTTGGATTCGATATATCTGCGTATGCAATCTTAGTAAATGGTATATTTCATGTCGTAGGTCAGGCATTTGTTGCAAGTTTAAAAATGCTGGTGGTACCTCTTGTTTTCGTATCTCTCGTTTGCGGCACTTGCAACTTATCTGATCCAAGCCGACTCGGAAAATTAGCCGGTAAGTCAGTCGGACTCTATGTTATGACAACAGCCATAGCAATAACGGTTGCCCTAACATTAGCATTGATTGTAAAACCAGGTGTTAGAGATGACGGCGGTTTCTCAACAGAAAGTGCAGATTATGTTGCTAAAGAAGCACCATCTTTTGCAGAGATCTTAATTGATATGGTGCCCTCCAACCCTATCAATGCTATGGCTGAAGGTAACATGCTCCAAGTCATCGTGTTTGCTTTGTTACTGGGAGTAGCAATGGCGTTGTCAGGTGATGCAGGAAAACGTATTGGTAGCTTCTTCGAAGATATCAATACCGTTATTATGAAGCTTGTTACTATACTCATGAATTTAGCTCCGTATGGTGTTTTTGCTTTACTTGCAAAGCTATTTGCTACTATGGGAATAGGCGCAATTCTTGATCTAGGTAAATACTTCTTCCTGGTCCTCTTTGTTCTGCTTATACATGCTTTTGTCACATACCCAATTTTGCTCAAAACCTTTACTGGATTAAATCCAATCATACTGCTCAAGAAAATGCGTGAAGCTGTACTATTTGCGTTTTCTACTTCGAGTAGTAGCGCCACCTTACCTGTCACGTTAGAGACAGCCAAATTCAAACTCGGTGTCAAAAGCCCTGTTGCGTCATTTACTCTACCCTTGGGTGCAACCATTAATATGGATGGTACAGCGATCATGCAAGGCGTTGCGACTGTATTCATTGCACAAGTTTATGGTATTGATCTGACAGTGGCTGATTACTTAATGGTAGTGCTAACAGCGACTTTAGCGTCTATTGGCACCGCTGGAGTTCCCGGTGTTGGTCTAATCATGTTGGCGTTGGTACTACAACAAGTTAATTTACCTGTAGAAGGTATTGCGTTGATAATTGGCGTCGATAGGCTGTTGGACATGGTGCGCACAGCCGTTAATATTACAGGTGACTGTGTGGTTGGCACTATAGTTGCGAAAAGTGAAGGTGAATTCGATACTGAAATGTACCACAACATGGCCGCTGGCGATAAAATCGAAGAAGACGCTTTTGAGAAGGTCGAAAATACTTAGAACATACGAACTTTAAAGGCAAAAAACCGGCGTTTAATGCCGGTTTTTTCTTTTGGCACATCAACCTCAAACAAGTTTTAGATTGACCAAATCGAATAGCTGATGAGCTTTAATCAACTTTTTAGCCGCTTCTATATCCGGTGAAAAGTACCGGTCTTTATCATAGAAAGTAACATGTTTGCGCAGCAACACTTTAACTGATTCCAGTGGTTTGCTCGTTTTAAGAGGAGCACGAAAATCAACTCCCTGACAAGCTGCCAACCACTCAATAGCTAAAATACCAGCAACATTATCAAAAATATCTCGAAGACGCCTCCCCGCAAATGTCGCCATCGAAACATGATCCTCCTGATTCGCTGAAGTAGGCAAAGAGTCAATCGAGGCAGGGTGAGCTAAGGTTTTATTCTCGCTTGCTAATGCGGCACAAGTCACTTGGGCAATCATAAAGCCAGAATTAACGCCACCATTATCGACTAAAAATGCCGGCAATCCGCTTAGGTGTGAATCTATTAATAACGCCATCCTACGTTCAGACAAAGCACCAATTTCTGACAAAGCAATAGCAAGCATGTCAGCAGCCATAGCGACCGATTCTGCATGGAAGTTACCCCCTGACAATATGTCACCAGTATCTGCAAAAATTAATGGATTGTCAGAGACACTATTAGCCTCAACGACCAAGGTTTGACCTGCATGTGTAATTTGTTGTAGGCAAGCTCCAAAGACTTGCGGTTGGCAACGCAAAGAGTAAGGGTCTTGAACTTTTTCACACCCTTCATGTGATAACCCAATGTCTGATTCTTCCAGCAAAACTCTGAATGCAGCAGCTACGTCAATTTGCGCTTTGTGCCCTCTCGCTTGATGGATCCTGTCATCAAAAGGAATACGCGAGCCCTTAGCGGCATCGACTGTCAGTGCACCTATTGCAATAGCGCAATGAAGCGCATTTTCTGCGTAAAACAAGCCTTGCAATGCGAAAGCCGTTGACGCTTGCGTGCCATTTAACAAGGCTAAGCCTTCTTTGGGAGCAAGCTCTACTGTTGATAATCCAGCCAACTTAAGTCCATCGGCAGCGGAAAGCTTTTTCCCTCGATGAAAAACTTCTCCTTCACCTAATAGCACCGCACTCATATGCGCTAACGGTGCTAGGTCACCGGATGCACCAACTGAACCTTTCTCAGGAATAGCAGGGTAAATCTCATGATTGTAAAGTGCCATTAACGCTTCAATAACTTCGAGTCGAATCCCCGAATAACCTCTCGCCAAAGAGTTTATTTTCAATAATATTAAAAGTCGTGTCGTATCTGTAGGCATAAAATCACCTACCCCAGCGGCGTGAGACAATACAATACTACGTTGCAAAGATTCCAAGTCGGATCTGTCGATTCGCGTATTGGCTAACAATCCGAAACCTGTGTTGATACCATAAACACGCCGGTTCTCTTCGATAACTTGATGAACAACTTGTTCTGCTGCTTTTATTGCTGGCTTAGCAGATTCATCTAATTCTATTGGGAAATGTTCTCGATAGGCTCTTCTGAGCAGCTCAATATCAAGTAATCCTGGTTTTATGATGACTTTTTCCATTATGCAGATTTCCTTTTATTTTCTGTCCAACATAGGAAGATCTAAACTGCTATTACGAGCACATTGCCGCGCTAATTCATACCCAGCATCAGCATGTCGCATAACGCCTGTCGCCGGATCGTTGTGCAATACTCTAGCAATCCTCTTATCGGATTCTTCCGAGCCATCGCAAAGAATGACGACACCAGAATGCTGACTAAACCCCATTCCGACGCCGCCGCCATGATGCAGGCTAACCCAAGTAGCTCCACCAGCAGTATTTAGTAACGCATTTAATAGAGGCCAGTCTGACACCGCATCTGAGCCATCTAACATACTTTCAGTCTCACGATTAGGCGAAGCGACAGAACCAGAGTCCAAGTGATCTCTACCTATTACAACAGGTGCTTTCAATTCACCACTTTTAACCATCTGGTTAAACGCCAAACCTAATTTCTGGCGCTCACCTAAACCAACCCAACAAATCCTGGCAGGAAGCCCTTGGAATTGTATACGCTCTTTAGCCATATCTAGCCATTGATGTAAGTGTGGGTTATCTGGGATAAGCTCTTTAACCTTAGCATCTGTCTTATAGATATCTTCAGGATCACCCGACAACGCAACCCAGCGAAAAGGTCCAATCCCCTGACAAAAAAGAGGCCGTATATAAGCCGGCACAAAGCCAGGAAAATCAAAGGCATTCGTAACACCCTGATCATAAGCAACTTGACGAATGTTATTACCGTAATCTAGTGTCGCTGCCCCTCTATTTTGAAAACCAAGCATAGCGTTGACATGAACCGCCATTGACTCCTTAGCCGCTTTAATAACCTTGGTTTCGTTCTCGTTGCGCATCTCAGCCGCTTGTTCAAGCGTCCACCCTATTGGCAAATAGCCATTCAATGGATCATGTGCGCTAGTCTGGTCGGTCACAACATCAGGGATTACCCCCTTTTCAAGAAGTTGAGGAAATATATCTGCAGCATTAGCGACTAACCCAACAGAAACTGGAACGCCATTATTTATAGCGTCCGTTATCAAGTTCATCGCTTCGCTAAGAGAGCCTGCTTTTTTATCGAGATACCCTGTGTTTATCCTAAAATCAACCCGACTTTCGTCAACCTCTATGGCAAGCATAGAAAAGCCAGCCATAGTTGCTGCCAGTGGTTGTGCACCTCCCATACCACCCAATCCAGCGGTTAATATCCAGCGACCTTGAGCCTGTCCGTCAAAATGTATTTTTGACACACTAACAAAAGTTTCATAAGTCCCCTGCACTATCCCTTGAGAACCAATGTAGATCCAAGAACCCGCGGTCATTTGCCCGTACATCATCAACCCAGCTTTATCTAGCTGATGAAAATGTTCCCAATTGGCCCAATGAGGCACCAAATTCGAGTTCGCAATCAAGACTCGTGGCGCATTACTATGTGTAGGAAAAACGCCCACTGGCTTACCACTTTGTACTAATAAAGTTTCATCGTTTTCCAAACGAGTTAAGGTCTCTATTATCTTGTCATAGCAATCCCAATCTCTAGCTGCACGACCAATACCACCATAAACAACGAGCTCGCTAGGATGTTCAGCAACATCAGAATCCAAATTATTCATTAACATCCGTAGTGGAGCTTCAGTCTGCCAGCTCTTTGCTGTCAGCTTTGTCCCAGTCGGTGCTTTTATCTTTCTCGATTTGTCATGACGGTTCATACACACCTCCTAAAATGTAAAAATTAACCCTTGATTCGATAAGTAAATCAATTCAAAAGTCTAGATGCCCACCTATCCTGTAACGGTTACCAGGGTGATACAATTGCGCATAACTAATAATGCCTTTACCCGAAAATGTTCTTCGAGAAACCTTGAGGCAAGGTTGCGATGGAGGGATCTCAAGAGTTTCTGCAGTAGATGTGTCCGGCGTAATAGCTTCTACCATGTGGTCTGCTTCAGTGAGCGGTGCGACAGAGCTCAAATAGCGACTGGTCGTTATTTCGAGGTAATTCTGATCAAGATAATCTGGTATCCATCGAGGATTCACCAAACGATCTTCAAGTTGTAATGGTATATCGTTTTCTAAGTGCACAATCCGTGTTCTAAAAACGTCTGTTTTTTCTGTCAATCCCAACCACGCTCTTTGTTGTTCATTTGCAGTGACAACGTCAGCCATCAAAACAGTCGCACCATATCGATGTCCACGGTTTATGATCTCATCATCAATGCTGTTGATGCTCAGCATAGAACTCATGGGCCGATGATCAGACACGAATGTTCCAAGACCTTGTGTTCTCATCATAAAACCTTCATCGACTAAGTCGGTTAATGCTCGCCTTGCCGTCATGCGACTGACGTTAAATTGCTCAGCGAGCTGATTTTCCGACGGCGATCGATCTCCAGCTTTCATATACCCGGATTCAATCTGTTCAAGTAATGCCGATTTGATCTGTATATATCTTGGAAGCATTAAAAACTCACTGTTCAAATGTTGTGATCAATTTAACTTAACAAACTTGTATATACAACACTATACAATTAGAATAATCAAAACATTTAGTGAATGGTATGTATGCTCGATTCTTGTGACTTTCTAATAGACAACATCAACATGGCAACCATGCAAGACGACAATGGTCCATTCATTTACGGTGGTACCCTCGCTGTTACGAATGGAAAAATCACCTATATTGGTGACAAGAATGTTCGCCTTAGCACTAAGTTACGAATCAATGGTAATGGGAACTGGCTGCTACCAGGTTTTATTGATTGTCATACACATTTGGTGCATGCAGGAAATCGTTCAAACGAGTTTGACCTTCGCTTACAAGGCCTAAGCTACGCAGATATTGCTCAAAGAGGCGGTGGTATTAAGAGCACAGTATTAGCAACAAGGCAGGCGTCTGACGAAGAGCTATTACGCTCAGCGTTAAACAGAGCGAAGCGCTTGATTGAAGAAGGTGTCACCTGCATCGAAGTCAAATCTGGGTACGGATTAGATTTGGATACCGAATGCAAAATGTTGCGTGTCGCAAAATCTATCGAGAACTATTTACCAGTTACTGTTGTGACCACCTACCTGGGCGCTCATTCAATACCATCAGAATATGCAGGTAGAGCTGACGACTACATCACGTTCGTTTGTGAGACCATGATCCCGCACATAGCGTCAGAAAAGTTGGCCGATGCCGTTGACGTGTTCTGTGAATCCATAGGGTTTTCACCAGTGCAGTGCCAACGGATCTATGAGACAGCAAGAAAGTACAATCTAAATATTAAGGCACATGTTGAGCAGCTTTCAGACCTTAAAGGAGCTGTTTTAGCCTGCGAATACGGTGCTAACTCTGTCGATCACTTAGAATACGTGCAACCGTCAGATGTCCCCAAAATCGCAAAGTGTGGTGCTATAGCCGTTATTATCCCTGGCGCTTTTTACTACTTAAATGAAAAGCAGAAACCACCTATAGACGCCCTCCGTCAACATAAAGTACCGATAGCAGTTGCAACAGATATAAACCCTGGCACATCACCTATAGCATCGCTTTTAACCAGTGCCAATATGGCCAGTGTCTTATTCGGATTAACACCTTATGAAGCGCTTCAAGGTATCACAAAACATGCAGCACAAGCCCTAAACCTTCCTAACAAAGGTCAGCTATCAGTTGGCGCTGATGCCGACTTCTCATTGTGGGATATAGATCACCCAGCAGATCTGATTTACTCAATCAATTACCACCGTCCAGTCGATACATGGGTAGCAGGCCAAAATGTCTTATCTCCCCTTTAACTGGACTGGACGGGTTGATCATGAAGATGGTGCAAAAGGCCTCAGGTGGCACCAACGCATAACAAATTTGCCAACAACAAACTCGTTTGCTTTATGTGGTTTTTGTTGTGATATTGGAGTAAAAAACAACCAAGGAAGAGTCGGCGCTATAGATGGCCCTGATGCTATTAGAAAAGTTATGGGAAACCTTGCTAGCCACACAGATAACTCATTTTTTGATGCCGGTAATATTGCAGCAAGCGGCACCTTGGAACTATCTCAAGCCGAATATAGTGAAAGAGTAGCAGTTTTACTTAACAACCACCCCTTCGTATTCGGTTTAGGTGGTGGGCACGAAATTGCCTGGGGGAGTTATCAAGGGTTAGCAAAGGCATCTACTAATAAAACCATCGGTATCATTAATGTCGATGCTCACTTTGATCTCAGAAAACCTAGTCCAGAAACAAGCTCGGGAACACCTTTTTGGCAAATATCTGAGCACTGCTCCACAACAAAAAAAGTATTCCATTATGCGTGTATTGGTGTATCCGAAGCATCAAATACATTAGCCTTATTCGACTATGCTCACGAAAATAACGTGAGATACTTGCTAGATCATCAATCTACCTTTGATAACGCCGTTACCCTATTAACACCGTTGTTAGAGAACATTGATGAGCTTTACTTAACCATATGTCTAGATGCATTCCCAGGCTACATTGCTCCTGGCGTTAGTGCACCTAGTGCACTTGGTATTGAACCTAACGTAGTGATAAAGATTATTCACTGGCTTGCAGAAAAGCAAAAGCCATTATCTTTCGACTGGCGTCTATCCGATATAGCAGAAATGAACCCTAAGTATGACATGAATGAGGTCACAGCAAAGCTAGCTGCGAGGCTTATTTTTGAGGCCGCTAACGCGAAAAGCCGCTACTTATAATCAAATAAATAGCGGCTTTATTTTCAACGATAGAAGCTATTCTTTCATTTAAAACAACCGATTAGCACGATTCCATAGTTTAACAACAGTGGACTCAAAACTCATTGATACTGCATCTGCCAACTTTTCTCCCAATTTCTTTGGTGTTGTATATTCCACATGGAAGATTTGCTTATGTTCATAGGCATTGAGTAAATAGTCATCTGACGTGGACAACTCATCTACCAACCCTAATTCTTTAGCTTTGATACCGTACCAATATTCACCAGTAGCCACCTTATCGATGTCTAGAGCAGGGCGATTAGCTTGAACATGTTCTTTAAACATAACATGCACTTCTTCCAACTCTTCTCTGAACTTCTCTCGACCCGCATCATTGTTTTCACCAAACATTGTTAACGTTCGCTTAAAGTCTCCCGCCGTATGTTGTTCAAATTCAATATCGTTTTTCTTTAATAGCTTACTAAAGTTGGGCATTTGCGCGATTACCCCAATTGAGCCGACTATGGCGAAATTGGCACTGAGTATTTTATCCGCAACACAAGCCATCATATAACCACCGCTCGCCGCGACTTTGTCAACTGATACCGTAAGTCCAATATTTTTATCTTTAATGCGTCGCAATTGAGAAGCAGCAAGCCCGTACCCGTGAACAACACCGCCACCGCTTTCCAGCCTCACAAGTACTTCGTCGTCTTGCTTAGCAACCATAAGGATCGCGGTAATTTCTTCTCTTAATGCATCTGCTTCATGCGCATCTGTTGAGCCATCAAAATCTACGACATATAAATTAGGCTTAGTATCTTCTGAGTCATCATTTGATTTGGCTTTTTCTTTTTTCTTCTGCTCTTTTTTTTCTTCTTTGCGCATTTTCTTCAATGCGGCTTTATCCATGACCAATTCAAGCGCTTGTTTTTTCAACTCATCCAATTTTTCAGACAACGATTTTATTTCTAAACGTCCATCTTCTTGCTTGTGTTTTGAGGCCATACCAATGATGCCGCCAACAACAATTAAAATGGCAGCAACTAGCGTGATTGCTTTTGCCAGAAACAGGCCATAGGTCATTAAATATTCCAACTTACTTCTCCGATAGATTCACAGAGGCTTAAAAGCAGCCTGTATATGGGCAATATGGGGACTAAAAAGCAAAAAAAAAGCCAAGCTTAAAACTTGGCTTTAATCACAAAAGACTAACTAGGGTGCAGGCGCAATAACATCCGTGTTACCAATCACGATAGTCGGTTGACCTTGAAGTGTCGTAACAAAGAAAGCAGCAGTTTGTGCTTGCAATTCAAACGTTACAGCTGCACTAGGCACGGGAACTAACACTGAGCTATGACCGCCGGTAGTGTATCTTACTATACCACTACCCGGTGTTGTTGTGCCGACACCTGGCAAGCCAATAACACTAGCCAGTGCTTCAGTTCCACCTAATGGAACAATAGTTGTGTTAGGTATAACTTGATCCGGTAATGCAGTACTACCATCGTCATTGAGACCACCACCGACAGCTTCCGCAACATGCACAGGTGTGTCAGCTAACAGCTCACCAAAATTATTGGGGTCACTTGAATCAATAATCGTTTGAGCTGCAAAGGCAAATGCTGCAAATGTAGCTTCGGCTGCCGCCGCTTGTTCTGGCGTGAAGCCTTGCGAAAATTGTTCAAATGCTGGTGAAACAGCAAGCCCGATAGGTATATTATTCTCAGCAGCAAACTGGCCTAAGAAAGCTTGAAATTCCGGTGAGGTTTGTGCAAATAACGAACCACGAACTAAGTTACCAAAAGATGCAGATTCCAATAGGAATGATGCAATACCACCACCAGGAACATGGAAAGACGCCGCTTGAATTTCATAAAGTCCATCAAAAGCGGCTAATGCAGGATTTACATTAGACAAGCTTTGATTAGCCATGGCAACAGCACCTGTTCCGATGATAGAACCTAGTGATTGGCCTGCGAAAAATACATTAGAAGCATCGAGGTCTACTGAACCACCGGTCAAATCAACGACAGCGTTCAACCCTAAACGTAAACCTAAAAAGTCAGCAATACCTTGGCGAGTATTGTCACGCGCTGTTAACAAGCTCGCTAAGTTGAAGAAATCCGTTGTTGAGCCGCCAAAGCCACTTGACGCATTAACAATGGTTCCGTCAGCTAACGTAAATCCACGCGTACCATGTAGAGGCTGATCAATGGCTACAGTCGCAAAACCTGCTATTGATAACGCACCACTCATTGCAAGCATGCTTTCTTTCGTTGCTGTAATACCATGAGACAAGAGTACAACCGGCCAACCGCCTTCTGGGCGCGTTATCGGCTGAACTGCTGGGCTTAAACTCGAAAGTAACCCAATAACAGCTTCGTTAGGCACTGTAATTTGTACATCAAGTGTCTCACTACCATCTAAGTTAGAGCCTTGCGGTCTTGGAATCGGGCTAAAACGAGTCAAATGGCGCAAGTCATTTATGCCAAGGTTTGTTAAGTCTAAATCAAGAAGCTGACCACCACTTGCTGCCTGACAAACATCATTAAGAGGACCAACACTCAACGTGCCATTTTGGATAAGACCAGGGATATTTTCTGCACCGATAGTTTGCAAAGCTAAACCATTGGTACAAGCCGCACGCCAACTATCAGTTAACGGCTCAGATGCACTCAGATAGTATGGTAAGTCGATGCTACCAGTCCTCAAATCAGAGGCACAGAATGGACCAACCTGAGCAAACACTTGAGAGGCCGTTGCAAATAACGGAGATGCAGGGTTTGACAATGCTCCAAGAAGCCCAGAACAAGAGTTAAGGCCGACTTGCGCTAAAGCCGCTAACTGTTCCTGACCAAGCAACAATCCACCGAGTATGTCAAAAGGTGTTCCTGGTGTCTCGTTCGGTACAATAATAGGTGGTAAAAGCTGGGCTGCAGTTTGTGGATCTGCACCTTGACCAATGGCACCGGCGAAACCACCAATTTGCAGGCCTTTAACCGTATCGATGATATCGGTAGTCACTTGCGTAGTGAATGTGAAACTAAAGATGATAGAGTCAGGATCAACATTGGTATCGCGTGCGATAACGCCCTCATAGGAATTAATCAAGCCTTGAAGCGCTAACTGTGCTGCTGTTGACAACGGAAAGTCATCAATGGACGCACTTAACGACTCATAAGCAGTTGATGAAGTCACAGGTTCGCCATCACTCGACAACAATGCATCTGTGACAACAACATAATAAGATTGAGCACCATCAAATGGTCTAAGAGGTACGACAGTAATATTATCGCCGCTAGCTTGAGTAACAAAATCCACGCCAAATGTTAGCTCATCTCCTACTTGGCATCCGCTAATAGGCTCAGCAGCAATACAATCAGGATTGTTAAGATCACCACCAATAGATCCTTCAAAAATACGAACTGCTCCAGGAGCTGATAACGATACTGGATCTAGTGAGATACCTGCTGGGTGTTGAGTAGCAATAACAAAAGGGTGTTGTGTCGACCAGCCATCAAGCGCCCCTAGCGCTGCTGAAGGGTTGCCAAAATCAGGGGTGCCACCATTTGCTTCACCAGCAATTTCATCAGGTAACTCTAATGTACCGTCATCAGTTTGATCAACTAACGCAAAAAACAGATCAGAAGGCGTATTTAATGCGCCACCGGCAGGATCAAACACAATACGCGAAGCCGGTCTAACCGGTTCAAGATCCCTTTCTATATCTTCTAAGGATTCACCGCCTCCACAACCTACTAATGTAAAAGAAGCAGATATAGCTGCGGCAAGTAAGATTTTTTTCATGATGATTCCCAAAAACCTATTAATACGATGGAGTCGTCCAGCTGAACAGATCATTAACCTCATTGACATCAATGAATTGTTAAACGTTTATACAACAAGTATGACCAGTTAAATATTTGTTAATGTTATTGGCTTTCCGGCCTTATTGCAAAGGTTTGTTTGGGGTTTGCTCTCATGTAACCTAAGATTTTTTTCGACCAAAGCTCACTTTCTAGCCGTTTACCACAATTGAATGAATTAAATAACCATAAAGCTTATGTGAATAGGGATTGCATTCTCTCGCTTATTTCACTCATCTAAGGTCTTTAAAAAGTAAAGTTATCAAGGATACATCCCCAAACACTCTTATCACTAACCTAATCAATAAAAGCATGGCATAGGTTTTGTATTTCGCAACTCAGGCAGGGTAAATGAATGAACATGTCAAAAAACACTGCCACGCGTTCATAGATAACATATCTAAAGTCGAATAACTGCGCGCTTAAAGCCATTCTAATGTTAAAATGGATTATCAATTGGAAACATTCATCTAGAAAAAATGCAAACACCAGAAACTCAACAAAAAAACCTGTCCCAAAAAACTATTTTAGTTACCGGCGCTGGTGATGGTATAGGCAAACAGGCAGCCATCAGTTATGCAGCTCAAGGGGCAGAAGTTATATTGTTAGGTCGAACAGTGAAGAAACTGGAACACGTCTACGATCAAATACTGGAAGACGGAGGCCGAGAACCAGCGATTGTTCCTCTTGATATGTCAGGCGCAACGGCTAATCACTATCGTGATTTAGCAATGACAATTGACAGTCAATTCAAAAAACTCGACGGTTTACTCCATAACGCGGGTGCGCTGGGTACATTGCAACCGTTAATCGATATTAGTGAAGAAGAGTTCGATCAAGTCATGACTGTCAATGTTAAAAGCCAATTCCTGATGACTAAAGCACTGTTACCTATACTGAAAAAGGCGCCTAACGCTTCCGTTATATTTACATCATCATCTGTTGGTCAAAAAGGCCGCGCTTATTGGGGGACTTACTCAATTTCTAAATTTGCGACTGAAGGCATGATGCAGGTACTGGCTGATGAATATGAAAATACCAACCTAAGGTTTAACTGTATTAACCCTGGTGGCACAAAGACAGCAATGAGAGCTAAGGCGTATCCAGCTGAAAATACCGATAAACTTAAGACACCTCTCGATATTATTCCTTTATATATCCGATTGATGTCAAACGAAAGTATAGATATTAACGGCCAAACACTAGTGGCTCAGCCTAAATAGCGATATGTGTCTGACGTTAAGAGGCAAGCAGCAAAAACGGCTGAGTACCTCTTAACGTTGTTAATTGCTATTTGACCAAGTGTCTCTTAAGCCCACCGTTCTATTAAAGACAAGAGATGACTCAGTAGAATCCGGGTCTTTACAGAAATACCCTGTTCTCTCAAACTGCACAGCAACCCCTACTTCGGCGTCAGCCAAGCTAGGCTCAACGACAGCGTTAATCACTTCAAGAGATTCTTGATTAATGGCTTCACTAAGCTCGACCCCATTAGGGTTCTCTACTTTAAACAAACGATCGTATAACCGAACTTCCGCGTTTAATCCTTTATCAGCAGATACCCAATGAATAACACCTTTGACTTTGCGTCCATCAGACGGATCCCGACCAAGTGTTTCATCATCATAAGTACAATATATGGTTGTGATTTCGCCTTGTTCATCAGTGTCAACACGTTCAGCTTTGATTACATAAGCATTGCGCAAGCGCACTTCTTTATTAAGCACCAAACGTTTGAATTTTTTATTTGCCTCTAATTTAAAGTCCTCGCGTTCTATATAAACTTCACGACCAAACGGCAGTATACGATTCCCCTTAGCTTCATCATTGGGATGATTAGCTGCAGTCAACTCTTCAATCTGCCCTTCAGGATAATTTTCAATGACGACTTTGATTGGATTGAGTACAGCCATTGCTCGATTAGCGGCAACATTCAAATCATCTCTGATACACCCTTCCAGATTACTGACTTCAATCACATTATCCATTTTAGTGACACCAATACGTTGGCAAAACTCTCTAATGGACGCTGGCGTGTACCCTCGTCGGCGCAGTCCGGCAATAGTCGGCATGCGAGGATCATCCCAACCAGAAACATAATTTTCATCAACCAACTGGATCAATTTACGCTTACTTAAAACAGTATAAGCAAGATTGAGTCGAGAAAATTCATATTGCCTGGGAACGGCTGGAGCATTGATATTCTCAATCACCCAGTCATATAAACGCCTATTGTCTTGGAACTCTAACGTACATAACGAATGCGTAATCCCTTCTAATGCGTCTGAGATACAATGCGTAAAATCATACATGGGGTAAATGCACCATTCATCACCTGTTTGATGATGATGTGCGAACCTTACTCTGTAAATAACGGGGTCTCGCATACACATAAATGACGATGTCATATCTATCTTTGCACGCAGGCAGCATTCGCCCTCTTTAAACTCACCAGCTTTCATTTTATTGAATAACTCAATATTTTCTTCTGGTAATGTGTTCCTGTATGGGCTGTCTACACCTGGACTCTTTAGCGTTCCACGCATTTCTCGCATCTCTTCCTGACTTGAGAAATCAACATAAGCCAAACCCTTGGAAATAAGTTCTACCGCAAATTCGTAGAGTTTAGGAAAATAATTCGATGAATAACAAATATCACCACTCCATGTGTAACCCAGCCAATTAACGTCCTCTTTTATAGAATTGACGTAATCAATATCTTCCTTTTCAGGGTTGGTATCATCAAAACGTAGATTACAAGCACCTTGATAGTCTTCAGCTAATCCAAAATTCAAACATATCGACTTCGCATGTCCAATATGCAAATAACCGTTAGGCTCAGGTGGAAAACGTGTTTGCACACGATCATGAGTACCTTCTTGCAGATCCTTATCTACAATCTGGCGGACAAAATTGGTCGGACGAATATCTGTCTCGGCCATGAATAAACCTCTGTAACATTCTCAATTATTATCTTGCGATTATAACATTCAATAGGTTTTCAGTGCTGACCTTTTTTTTGGAATAAAAGTATGTAGCGTATTGTACAAGGTATAAAAAAAACAGCCTCATACGAGGCTGGAATGATGGAACAACAAACGTTGTCTATAGGAAGTGCCCGTACTAATTACTTGCAACTAAAGCTCCGTCGCAAGAATCGTGTATATCTTGAATACGTGTTTCAACACTCTTATTAAATTTACCACTAGCGATTGATACGCGACTGGAAAACTCTCCTGTTACTATGTTTAGTAGAGCTGATGAAGGTAGCAATGAGGCAAGGCCGTTTAAAAACTTCTCACCAGATGATGCTTTCTCTTTTTGTAAAGAGACAATATCACTTTCTGCATTAATACAATCAACAGGCGATGTTAAGTGCGCTTGTAATTGCTCGTGCCTACCAACAGCAGAAGCACAACCACCTAAACTAAGAATCATTAATATCAACATTAACTTTTTCATCATGCGTCCCCTAAACATCAAGAGTCTAAATACTGTCTACTGACCCTAAATTAGGGCCAGTACTTCTTGATCTAAATACGCTCGTTTAATGCTGCAACGATTGGAGAAGCTGTAAGACCCGATTCTTCAGCCCAAGCAGAAAGTGTCTTACCATCTTGCTCTGCCTCACCGAGTACCTTCTTAGGCAGCTTTTTCACCATAAGTGTGCCAGTTTCAACTGCTTCGTTTTTCATAGCAGTGCGAATAAGGCTTTGGCCACCACAACTAATACCGGCATAAACATCTCTGAACTTCACGCCATAGTCTGTTGAAACCATTCTAATTTTTTTACGTAACTCACCTTTGTCATCTGACTTCACGATGTTACAAATATTTTTCAAATCTTCATTGATATCAGCCTGCGCTGAACCTACGAAT
Source organism: uncultured Pseudoalteromonadaceae bacterium (assembly GCA_964625615.1). Lineage (GTDB taxonomy): Bacteria > Pseudomonadota > Gammaproteobacteria > Enterobacterales > Alteromonadaceae > M269. The sequence continues at coordinate 49,589 of CAZVDU010000007.1, forward strand.
GTTAGAGATACTGCGATAACGGCTAAAGTTGCTTTTACTGATTTCAACATGGCTTGCTTTCCTATTGATAAATGAGTTAAACGTTTTAAATTTTCTGTCAGGCTTTTGCCTTTCGATGAACAGATTAAAGCTTGTTTAACGCGATTAAAAAATAATCAAGCCGATACACAGGTATTGATTTCAATACCATTAAAACACTTATGGGAAGCTTCAAAAACTTAGCAAACAAAAGATAAATATAAGCGTAAGACGCTGATAATTAATAATTTAAATTTATTCATAGGCTTTATACCAATACAAAAAACAAGGAGTTGCAACAGCTTTTTGTTAAGTAAAAAGACGATAAATTTGTTTATTCCCACAATTTAGATAGTAAAAAACATACCCATACCTCTGTATTAAGAGGTTGTGGGTATATGTTGTTCAAATCAAGTAGGAACTTGTTGATGAAAAAACGCCAATAAGTGCATACATTAATGTTCGAGTCAGGTAGGCTTTACTACACTTTAAAATGACATATGAAAACGTCATTTCATTATTTTAGCTTTTACACATCAGCTTGAGGTCTGTTGATGGGGAGAATACCAAATGTTAAGGGGTTTGTTGGTTCTGACTGCTTTGTTAGCGTTTTCAACAACAGCGGCACAAAATAGTCACGACAAAATTATTATCGCAAGGTATATCAGCGCGATTAACCTTTATGATTCTATGTATCAAGCATTAGATAAAGCATGCGATACGTCGTTTTCGTTATCTAATTCGCAAATTGAAGAAATAGATACGTTAACCAGAGAAAAATCTGGTATTGGCTACACCGAGTTCAATAGAACTATGGGAGACCCTGAGTTTATTAAGAGCGTAGTCGATAAGAATCTGATCAATATGCTCGTCGAATTAGGCGGATGCGATGTCGCAGCACTTAATGAATGGCATGAAGCTGTTAGTGTTGATTTTGATAACAACTTGCTCGCTCTTCGTTCCTCAAAATCAAATTCAACTAACTAGTCGAAGTTACTCATCTAAATCCACAATCAATAATCACACAACAACAGATTCAAATGCCCTACTCTATCAAACACAGCATAATTTTTACGGGCCTTTTTATTGCTTTCTTATGGACCATCAAATCAGTGGAGATACTCTTTTCGTTTGATTTCTCATCCTACGGTGTACTTCCAGGAGATACGCTTGGTCTAGCTGGTACCATAACAGCACCGCTGATCCATGGTTCTATTAGCCATATTAGCAATAACAGCTTGTCACTACTCATTTTGGGATCAGCATTGCTTTATGGTTACCCCAATAGTCGCTGGAAGGTCATTAGCATTATTTGGATCATGTCAGGGATAGGTGTCTGGCTATTCGCTCGTCCAGTGCATCACATAGGCGCTAGTGGTTTAACTCACGGGATCTTCTTTTACATATTTATTGTCAGTATTCTTAGACGGGATAAACGCTCAATTGTGCTTATGATGATAGCGTTTTTTATGTACGGAGGCATGGTGATGACCATTTTCCCTCGAGAGCTAGGCATATCCTATGAATCACACTTCTTCGGCGGACTTGTTGGTGCCTTATGTGCCTTTATATTCTTCAGGAGTGATCCTCTCTTAAAAGAAAAAAAGTTTGATTGGGAAGGATCAGAAGAAACAACTGACGAACTTATTGGTGACGATTGGATGTTAGTCAACGACAACAAAACAATTAACGACAATGATGTCAGTAAACAAGAGGACGAGTTCCCTAAAAATGACAAGGACGACTCTACGACAAGGCTACCCTAATCGGATATAGCATAGATAAACAAGGTATAAATCGGTATTTCCGATAAGATTGATTGAATTTCCTTACTTTCCCTTGATGTATATCTTCATTACACTACCCAACATATTAGTCACTGTTGAGAGAATTTAATATGTTTGCAGTTATTTTTGGAAAAAAAGGGTGCCCTTTCTGTGTAAGAGCAAAAGATGTTGCTGACGCATTAGTTGAAGGCAGGGATGATTTTAAATATCGATATATTGATATTCAAGAACAAGGTATATCTAAAGCTGATCTTGAAAAAACAGTAGGAAAACCTGTGAATACCGTTCCCCAAATATTCTTAGATGAGTCCCATGTCGGAGGCTTCACCGAATTTGAAGCTCATGCGAAAGCTAATCTTGGTCTGTACCAATAAGACAAAGCTCTCCAGTTTGCTTTAGGTTAGAATCCATTCAAGCTGCCTTCTTTTTTAGGGGCAGCTAAAATTAAAATATGCCAATTATCATGGAAGATAATATGTTACTCCAATGGATTCATTCTTGGGTATCTGCGGGTACTCATACAGCACACTTGAGACATAGACCAAAGAACAGTGTTAGTTCGATTTATGTCACTAATCTTATCTGCCTAATCGTTAGCTTTTTTCTTGCGATACAAGTCCCTTTCTACATCATATCCGCATTAGATTCACATCTAACTAAAGTTAACCTCATACTCATTCACATCAGCGCGCTATTTCTTGTTCCTC
>CAZVDU010000008.1:0-48285 GCA_964625615.1 uncultured Pseudoalteromonadaceae bacterium
TAAATCGTCGGTGCTGACATAAAAATAAGTATGGCCACTTTCTGTTGATGCGTTGATGCTTGCCGGAGACAATGTATTAAACACAAATAACTCATGTGATGCAGGGTATTGATGTGAACCCCTGAAACATAAATGTTCAGCAAGGTGGGATATACCGGAATGCCCAATAGCAGGTGTGGGGACAACGAAAACTGCGGTGTAGTTAGTACTGTCGAGTTCTTCGAGGTAAACGTCTTTCAACATAAGGAATTTATTTGACCGCAATTTCCATGACAGGAATTTGCTCTGCAATTGTGCGGTATTTAAGTGGTTTTGATGCTTCTTCGCCAGCCTTACCAATAATGTGTTGGATGATGTGGTGGTCTGGTGACTTACTACAAACAGGATCGGTCTTGTGCATATCGCCAGTTAATAAGAAAGCTTGGCATCGACAACCGCCGAAGTCTTTATCCCTCTCATCACAGGTTTTGCATGGCGAAGGCATCCAATCTTCACCTCGAAAATGATTAAAACTGAAATCGTTAAACCAGATGTCTTTCAATGAATGCTCTTTTACATTGGGGAATTTCATCGGAAGTATCTTGGCGCTATGGCAAGGCAGTGCACTGCCACTGGGTGTGATAGTTAAAAATGTGCTTCCCCAACCATTCATGCAAGCTTTAGGGCGTTCTTCATAGTAATCGGGTGTCACAAAGATAAACTTAGGATCCGTTTTAGACTGTCGCTCTCTAAACTGATTGACTCTGCTTTCAGCGAGTTCTAGTTGGGAGCGGGTCGGTAACAGGTGATCTCTATTTTCATAAGCCCAACCATAATATTGCACAGTCGCTAACTCAACAAAGTCAGCCTTGAGTTGAGAGCTCAAGGAGAGTACTTCATCAATAGCATGAATATTCTGTGACGTAATGCAAAAGTTAAGCACCATAGGGTAGTCGTATTGCTTAACTAATTTTGCCACCTTGAGTTTTTGTTTAAACGAGTGGCGTTTATTGCCAATCAAATCATTTTCATCAGCGTTGGCTGATTGAAAGCTTAGTTGAATATGCGCAAGCCCAGCCTCTTTAAGCGCCGCAATTCTTTTCTCTGTAAGACCAATGCCTGAAGTTATTAGATTGGTATAGAAGCCAAGTTCATTGGCATGGGATACTAATTCTTCCAGATCTTTTCTAAGCAAAGGCTCGCCACCTGAAAAACCTAACTGGACCGCGCCCATTTCCCTTGCTTGAGTGAGAGCATCAAGCCATTGCTGGGTGTTGAGTTCATCATTGGTTTCTTGCATGTCCATTGGGTTTGAACAGTAAGGGCAATGCAATGGGCACTTGTAAGTTAACTCAGCTAAAAGCCATAAAGGTGGGCCTGGCTGAGTTGTCGCATCAGTCATAGATAATCCAGTCTTTTTCTAACGCATGCGCCAAAAACTCAGAGACGTCTTGCTCCATATCCTCAGGTGCATCAGGAAAACTTTCTCTTAGCGAGGCGTAAATCGCTTGCTCATCGCGAACACCGTCAATACGCAGCAAGATCTGAGCAGCTGACGGGTTAAGTTTTATCATACCTTCCGGGAAGAGCAGAACATGGCAATCTTGTGCTTTTTCAAATTGAAGTCTGTATAACGGATTAAGACGAGCTACTGACATTATAAGCGTCCTGTATGACAAATACTCTGATTGGCGACGCCATCAAAGGGCTTTCGGCCATATTCATAGGCAAGGCATATGGCATCAGCCATAGACCACAAAACATCTAATTTAAACTGTAAAATGTTCAGTGCGTGTTCTTGTTGTTTTCGAGTCACAAAACTATCTAAGGTAATTTGCAAGCCGTGCTCGACATCTCGGCGTGCTTGGCTCAGGCGCATTTGAAAATACTCAAAACCTTGCTGATCAATCCATTGATAATGTGTTGGCCACGTGTCTAAGCGACTTTGGTGTATCTCTGGCGCAAACATTTCTGTTAAAGAAGAACAGGCGGCTTCTTCCCACGATGCTCTCCGGGCAAAATTAACGTAGGCACCGACAGCGAACTTAACACTGGGTAGTAAATGGGTTTCGTCTAGCAGTTCATCACGCTTTAAGCCGACCGCTTCACCGAGTTTTACCCAAGCCTCGATGCCACCCAAACTGTCGTCATCTTTGCGACCATCATGATCAATAATACGTTGGATCCACTCCCGCCTCACATCGCGATCTTCGCAGTTAGCTAGTATTGCAGCATCTTTAACCGGAATCGAAATTTGATAGTAAAGCCGGTTAGCTACCCAGCCTTGGATCTCTTCTTTTTGGCAAAGTCCGGCATTCATGCGTTTATGAAACGGGTGATGAATGTGGTAATAAGCACCTTTCGCTCTTAGCTTTTGCTCAAACTGTTCTCTCGACCAAGCTTTTTCAGTCATCCTAAACCTCTATTTGCATACCGTCGTAGGCCAGTTCAATATCTTGATCTATCAACGCTTGGTAGGCCTTTGAACCTTCGTTTAAGACTGGATTCGTATTGTTGATATGGATCAGGACTTTACGTTTAATGGCATATTCGTTGAGTAATGCAATAGCGCCTTTAGGGCCATTGACTGGCATATGGCCCATTTGTGTCCCCAAACGATTACTAAAACCGTTATCAATCATCTCTTCATCGACCCATAAGGTTCCGTCAAACAATACACAATCTGCCTGCGCTAAAAGGTTTTTAACTCGCTCGTTAGCTTGCATACAACCGGGTGCATAAAATAAAACACTACCTGTGCGAGTATCCGTGATTTTTAACCCAATATTGTTTCCATCGACAATATTATCGCGATACTTGGAGTATGGAGGGGCATTTGATTCCAAAACAACTGGTTGAAACTTCAGTCCAACAGCGCCTTCTGGTGAAAACTCGCTATCGTCGTCTGTCTCAATAACACCTCGTTGCATGCCACCGTGCCAATGCTTAAGCATAGTAAACAATGGGAAAGATGTTGTTAGGTCTTCGTATACCACATCGGTGCAATACACAGGTAAAGGAAGACCTTCTCGAAGCGTTAATAAGCCCGTTGTATGGTCAATTTGGCTGTCTGTCAGTATGACCGAAGAAATTACTGTGCCGCGTTTAGCGCCGTCTTGAGGCCAAAGTTGAGGTTGATGATTAATTTGGTCTCGTAAATCGGGAGAAGCATTGATCAATACCCAGCTTTTGCCATCCGCACTGACAGCTATACTAGATTGCGTCCTTGCCTTGGCTTGGATGCTGTTCTCTCGAAGCCCTTTACAGGTATCGCAGTGACAATTCCACTGAGGAAATCCGCCACCGGCTGCCGAGCCTAAAACTAATATATGCATAGGTTGCCATATCCATAACAAAAATAAAAAAGGCTGCAAAAAGCAACCTTCTGGAATCAATTGGAAAAGGGTATGAGTTAGCGATTGCTAATGTAAAGAGTAACCTCAAATCCTAAACGCATTTCAGTGTATTGTGGCTTAGTCCACATCGTTATTTTCCTCATTAAAAACTGTACGATAAAATCAGTATATTGTAGTCATAGCAATAAAAAAACCCTTTATTGAGTGGGCTTAAGAACACATGCTTATAAGTTGTAAAAATAAGCATACTATTGACGTTTTAAGTATTCTAGCAGCAGAGGTAAAGGGCGTCCTGTTGCTGTGTTTTGTTTTCCGTGTTTAAAGCTTGTGCCGGCAATATCTAAGTGAGCCCAAGGGTATTCGTTAGCAAAACGTGATAGAAAACAACCTGCTGTTATCATACCCGGTGATTTCTTACCGGCATTGACCATATCGGCTGCGTAAGAATCGAGGGCGTCTTGGTATTCTGGCCAAAGGGGGAATGACCATGCACGGTCTAAGCTTTCTTCACCTGCTTCAAGTAACGCTTGTTCAAGGAAGGGGGAATTACTCATTAATCCGCTGGCTTCGTGACCTAAAGCAGCAATAGCAGCACCTGTAAGTGTCGCTATATCGATGACAGCACTTGGATTAAAGCGTTCTGCATAAGTTAGTGCATCACACATTAACAGTCTCCCTTCGGCATCGGTGCTCGTTATATCTACTGTTTGGCCCGACATTGTTTTTAGTATATCTGAGGGGCGATAAGCTGCGCCATCGATATCATTTTCTGCGGTTGCCAAAATACCGATTAAGTTTATAGGTAAATTGAGTTCGGCAACGCAGATCATGAGCCCTACAACAGTAGCTGCACCGCACATATCGTAGATCATATGATGGATACCTCCACGTTTTAAGCCAATTCCACCAGTATCTATTGTTACGCCTTTGCCAATTAAGACGATGGTTGGAAGAGTACCTCCAATATCAGGTGAGTAATGCATGATGGGCATAGCCGCATCAATCATTGACCCTTGATTGACGGCGAGATAGGCATTCATGCCAAGCGTTTGCAGCTGTTCTTTGTTAAGTACTTGAATTTCTATATTGGTATAGGTTTCTGCAAGTTTTGTTGCCTGTTGTGCCAAATATGTTGGTGTGCAGTCATTTGCTGCCATATTCGCCAAGTCACGCGTCAAACACATGCCTTTATGCAAGGCTTTAGCCTGTTGTAATAGTGCTAAATAATCCTTAACTCCGGCTAAATGCAAGGCTAGCGTTTGGTGTTTTTTTGGAGCTGCGGTCGTTTTATAGCCTCGAAAGTGATAGCTATTATACAGAAATGCATCCAAAGGCTCAGAAACAAGCTCTTTGGAAATGACATCCTGCGGTAAATAGATATTGATCTTTTCTAACGATAATGTAGCAATGTGCTTGAACAGTTTGTCGCATAAATTGCGAACAGCTCTTTTGTCATTAAGTGCTGTTTTTCCCAAACCCCAAAGCATCACTCTTTTTGCATTGATATGGGGAGGTCGATGGATAATGACAACTTGGTTGGCTTTGCCTTCAAAGGCATCATCATCGGCAACTTGTACTAAATATTCATGCGCTTGTTTGGGTAAAACGGATAGTGTTTGCTCAAGTGTCGCCTTTGGACAAAGTAAAATAAGGCAGTCCGAATCAATGGATTGAATCGGGGACATTTCAATAAGATTGACAGAGTCAGTTTGAGGCATTCTTAGTTCTTTCGTTGTTTATTAGCTTTAGGATGAAAACTGCGCACCGCGAGAGCAAAGGTGGTGACTGAAACTGCTAGTAAAATGGTTAGATCCTGAGTGGCAAGCCTCTGATAAAGGCTAAATCGCAATAACTCAACACCATTAGTGAACGGGTTTAATGCACAAATTTGGTAGAGTAATGCACTGGCCTCTTGCATTTTCGATAATGGATACAGTGCGCTCGATAAGAAAAATAAAGGGAAAATAACAAAATTCATCACTCCTGCAAAATTCTCTAGCTGTCTAATGTAATTGGCTAAAAGCAACCCTAACGAACCAAGAAAAACAGACAGCAAACAGATGACAGGGAAGGCATATAAATAACCAAGTAGGCTAAGCTTTACATCGACAATCAGTGCCAACGCAAAGAATAGGTATACTTGAACTGCAGATATCAGCATATTGGCCATGAGTTTACTGCAAAGTAAAAACGGTCTTGGGAATGGACTCATCAGCAGCACTTTCATACTGCCCATTTCTCTATCGTAGACCATGGACAGCGAGCTTTGCATGCTGTTGAAAAGTACGATCATAGCTGCCAAGCCGGGTAAGATATACTCTTCGTATAAAATGTAAGAGGTGTATGGTTCAGTAATGGTCAAGCTCAGTGTTGAACGAAAACCTGCGGCGAAGACGAAAAGCCATAATAGCGGACGAACCAGCGCACTCAAAAGGCGTGAGCGTTGCTGCCAGAATTTTAGCATTTCTCGTCTAACAATCCCGATAAAGCAGCGCCAATAATCCATATTAACGAGCCTCTGAAAGGTATTTGAAGAGGCCATTCAGGTCATTGACACCAAAGGTTTGAAGCAAAGAATCGCAAGGCCCAGTACCAAGCAATGCTCCCTTAGCTAGCAATAGAACATTGTCCGCCGGAGTAACTTCTTCAAGCATATGTGTTGCCCATAGCACCGTTACATTAGTTTCTAGTGCCAGTGTCCTTATGATGCTGACAATACATTCTCGAGAAGTGATATCTAACCCAACTGTAGGTTCATCAAGCAATAAATATGCTGGCGAGTGAATTAAGCTTCGAGCTATTTCAACACGCCTTCTATGCCCATTGTTCAAATGGCGAACTGTTTCATCTAACCTGTCGAGTAGCTCAAGGTTGATCAGCATATCTTCAATGTTGCTGATGGTATTTTCGCTACTAATACCGTGCAGTGACCCGAAGTAGGTTAAGTTTTGTCGAATAGTTAAATCTAGATCTAGAGTATTTTGTTGAAACACGACACCAATTTTTCTCATCGCCGAAGTGCGTTTTTTGGCGAGAGAATCTTGATCAAACAAGACCTGCCCTTGTGTTATTTGACTAAGACCGGTTAATAGAGAAAACAAGGTACTTTTGCCGGTACCATTTGGTCCTAACAAGACATTAAAGCCGGGGTTCAGTTCAAACGACACATTGTTAAGTGCGGCTTTTACCCCATAAGTATGACTTAGATTACTGACTGTGAGGCTCATGGCGTTAAGCGTTAACTCTAAATTCTACAATTAAAATTATGCAGCAAATATCTACACACTCTAGGTAAGGTACCGGTTTATACAAAGCTGTGAATCGCCATTACGTTCCCTTCTCAGAGTAATACTAATCTGACTTAACCTCAACTCGAGGTTACTCATTGCTGCGTTATCCATCAGGTAATTACGACTGTATGGAGGTAGGGAGTAGAGCAATATCAGGAACAATGGCGGAGAGTGGTCCTCTCAACTCTCGCCGTGTAAGAAACAAAATATCAGAGCTGATCGAAGTTTTAAATAATCATGTGCCTATATTCATTAATTCACATTAACGGCTCTCATCGCAAACAGGTGTTAATTTAAAAGAATCTTGAGTACCCAGCTCAGTGATTGAAAAGAGAACGTCTGACGTTGAAAAAAGCTATTGACGGAATTGTTATTGGATCTAATGGAGCGACTAGCACAAGAGGCCGTTTGTCTTTGTTGACCAGCTATTTATTGAGCTGTGTACACAGGGATTAGGTGAGTAGCTACCTGCACAATAACTACTCACCTATACATAGCTGTCAAGAAAAGACCAATAAACTTAACGGCATTATGTAATGCTTAAGTTATCGCAAATGATAACTAATTTCAAATAAAAATAGTTATCATTTGCATTATTGCTACCTGTAGGTATAATAACCATGTCATCAAGGTGTTTCCTGTGGTGGCGTTTGCTCACATTTTGCAGGCCCATCGGCCTGCTTTTTTATGTCTGCAATAACGAATTATAGGCGATAGAATGCTATTGAGAGATCGGTATTTCGCAGCCCATTTAGCTAGATGAGTTAATTTCAGTTTGGTTTGAAGGGGGAAGTCGTTGCCAGCCACTGTGATCATAATGTGGCTAACAGGTACCTAATGTTCTTGTGTCGGTTTGCAACCATCTTTGCATGTGCCGTAAAGATACAAACTATGATGAGTTAGCTTCATTTGATTTTTCTTGGCGACTTCTTCTTGGCATTTTTCAATGATCTCATCTTCAAACTCGATGACTTTTCCACAATTGAGACAGACTAAGTGATCATGGTGTTCTGTATTACTGAGTTCAAAGACATGTTTACCGCCATCGAAGTTGTGTTTATCTACAATGCCTGCGTCGTCGAACTGATTGAGAACACGATAAATAGTGGCTAAGCCTATCTCTTCATTGTTGTCTCTTAGTATTCTGAATATGTCTTCTGCGCTGATATGTTTGTTTTTAGGATTTTGTAGAACTTCAAGCACTAAAACTCTTGGGTGTGTAACTTTGAGTCCCACTTTTTTTAAATCATTATTTTGAGTCATTTCGTGGCCTTAGTCCGGTACCTATGTAGAGGGTTTATACAAAAACTATTTAAATACTAATAATAATGATTATCAATTGCAAGTTGTTGGCGAGAGTATAGAAATAAGGAGACTTTTGCAGCTCGACGCCCAAAGTAATTATTTTGATGTAGAAAATAGTATGTAAAAATGGAAATGTTATTTGTTACAAGAGTTCCTAGCCAGTATATGTCGCCAAGTCTCAGCACAACCTCCTTACTATCATTTTATTGGGTGCAGCACTGATGGGTACGTTTTTTTCAAAACCCTTTGTTGCTCTGTGGCGCTGGTTTAAAAGGCATTTTTGGCAACTAGCCTTTGTTGGACTTGTTATCGCTGTTGCTTATGGCTTTTACCTTGATGCGAAAATTCAAGCGAAGTTTGACGGTAACAAATGGCAAGTGCCTACTCAGATATATGCCAGAGCGCTTAAACTTGAGAAAGGGCAGGAAATCGCGCTTGGAGAAATCACAGAAGAATTGAAACTACTGGGGTATCGCAAAGTGCGAACGCCTCAACAAAGTGGTGAGTATTCACTCAGCAAAACGAAGTTATCTTTGATTCGGCGTGAATTTGAATCTCCTAACGGTTTTAACGATCAAGAAGCGTTAACGGTCAGCTTTGCTAGTGGCAGGGTGAGTCAGATCGTAAACACGCGAACAGCAAAAGAACGGAACAGCATGCAGTTGGAACCTTGGTTAGTAACACGCCTTGTGAGTGGTGCTAAGGAAGATCGTATGTTGGTAGAAATTAATGAAGTGCCTCAATCATTGGTTGATGCCTTAATACTTGTGGAAGATAGAGACTTTTATCAACACTATGGTATTGCGCCACTGGGTATATTACGTGCGTTAATGGCTAATATTGCTGCGGGGCGCGCTGTGCAAGGAGGTAGCACGCTTACGCAGCAGTTAATTAAAAACCTGTTTTTGAGCAATAAAAAATCGATCCCCAGAAAGGCACAAGAAGCGTTGATGGCCTTAGTAATAGAGCTCAGATACAGCAAAGATGAGATATTACAGGCGTATTTAAATGAAGTTTTTTTAGGACAAAATGGGGCTAATGCAGTACATGGTTTTGGTTTAGCCAGCCATTTCTATTTTGATCGACCTCTCAATGAGCTGGCCATTCCTGAAATTGCTACATTAGTTGGTATGATTAAAGGCCCATCGTATTACAACCCGAAACGCCATCCTGACAGAGCACAAACGCGCAGGAATATTGTTTTACGGCTTATGATGGAACATCACCTTATTAACCCTCAGCAATATCAAACCTTTGCCGCAAGGCCTATTGAATTGATTAACAACTCAAGATACGGCAAGGGAAAACATCCTGCTTTCATGGATAAGGTGAAAAGGGAGCTAAACGAATTATCATTAGATGCAACGCTGACGCAAAATGGACTAAAAGTGTATACAACACTGGATCCTCATGCGCAGAAGCAAGCTGAGCTCTCAGTGACACAAGGTTTAACGCACCTAGAAAGGCAAAGGAAGTTGGATAAGCTGCAAGCTGCGATGATGGTGACGGATATTGCAAGTGGTGAAATTAGAGCTATGGTGGGTGGTCGTGAGACACAGTTTCAGGGTTTTAATCGCGCATTAGATGCGAAAAGACAGATAGGCTCTCTTGTTAAACCGGCGATTTACTTAGCAGCACTTGAGCAAGCTGAACGTTATCAGTTAGCGACACCTCTTACAGATGAGCCTATTACTATGCAGAGTGATCGTGGGAATACATGGTCTCCTCAAAATGCCGATAAGAAGTTCAGAGGAAAAGTTCAGTTGGTCGATGCCTTGGTTAAGTCGCTTAACGTTCCAACGGTTAATCTAGGTATGGAATTAGGTTTAGATTATGTGGCAGACATGCTTCATGTGTTGGGAATTACAACACCTATAAACCAATATCCATCTCTAACGTTAGGGGCAGTTAATCTTTCTCCCTTGCAAGTAAATCAAATGTATCAAACTATCGCTAACAATGGCGAGTATAAAACATTACATGCTTTGCTAGCGGTTAGCACCGTTGGCGATGATGTGCTGTGGAAAAGACAGGAAGAGGGACAGCAACGTGTTGATGAAAACGCCGCTTATCTTCTGAACTTTGGCTTACATAAAGTAACGAAAGAAGGCACAGCTAAATTGATTAATAAGACTTTCCCTCGTACTAATATGGCCGGTAAAACAGGCACGACGGACGATTATAGAGATAGTTGGTTTAGTGGTTTTGATAAGTACAATTTGACAACAGCTTGGGTCGGGAAAGATAACAATGAGTCTACTGGCCTTAGCGGTGCCAGCGGTGCTTTAGGTTTGTTTTTGACCTATCAAAAAGGCCGATACCCTAAATCGTTGTCACGCCGTTTTCCGACAAGCTTGGCAATGGCTAGCTTTGATACAAACACCGGCGCACACCTTCAACAAGGTTGCCCCAATAGTGTTGTGCTGCCCGCTATTGTAGACGCTTTGCCTGCTGCACAAGGTTGTGAAGGACAAGTCGTACTTCCAAAGCAGAGAACGAAGAGTTTATGGGAACGCCTATTTGGTCGAGGCTGATCTAGTATTTGTTAATTTATCACCTTTATTTTTCATTATTGGACTTATCTAACCGATTCTTGATAAAGGACCTTAACTCTGGGTTTTTTTTGCACTCTACAGCGCCTCCGACGAGATAACCTATAACATTTAGTGCCTTTCCTGCTGCGTTTTTACAATTCGCCTTGATAGTTGGCCTTGTACTTAACAGTTGTTCATCTGCTATTTGCCGTCTTTCTTCATCGGTTAGCTGTAGTGCTGTTTTAGGTGTTGTTTCAATATCAGGATGTGTTTTGCTGTATTGGAATTCTTTAAACGCTTGATTTGCCATGCTATTGCGCTTTTGTTGTTCTAATGACTTTAAATCACGAAAAGCTCTGTTGCTATAAATAGATCTGGGCGGCCTCGTCGCTGATAATGGCGAGGGAGTCAGTGTTTCGTCTACCGAAGAGTCTACTGCTTCATTGATCAACGGGGCTGATTCAGGGACTATTTCCTCAATCTGTTCAGGAGTAATAGAAACAGGTTCTTCAGCGGTAACTTGTTCCTCAATTGTAATCTCCCGATCAACTTCTGGAGTTGCGGGTGCTTCCGCTGGCGTGTCTGATGTGTCTATTTCAGGCACATCAATCGGTTCTGGTGTTGCGCGTTCAATGGGTTCTTGTGGAACAGGCTGCAGAGGTGGTGTATAAAGCTTTGCCTGAACGATAACAGGGGCAGTGGTTTCTTCAGAAAATGTTGGCAATTGCACGCGTAAGCTGATGATATAAAAAGCCAAAATATGCAACGCGATAGAGAAAAGTAATGTGAGTAGGAGTCTTCTAATGGTCAGCTGGGTGTTTTGAGGCGCTTTTGCTTTGTCGTCTAGCGCATCAAAGTCATTTATATTGACGACATGAATAACCGCTGAGGTTTCTTCAATATCGTGCTCACCTATCTCTCGAAGGAGCTCAGGCTCGATATCCGACTCTAAAGAGATAGTGTGGCTTAACAACAGTTCTGTCCTTGCTCAAATAACTAGAGGGTATAGAGTCACGCTGATCGTATTAGTTCCCTCGTGTTTGTTGTTTACGATTTCGTTGAATGATTTCTTCTAACTGCCCGTTTTGGGTAATTTGCTGAATATGTTGGTTAAGCTTATCGACAAACTTTTGCCAACTTGGTGAAAAGGCCATAGTGAAATCTATGCTATTAAGTGGCTGTTGCAATTGATAAATTTTATCTTGCCAATTATTATTGTTGATAAGCCATTCTGCTATAAATTCGTTTACAACAGCAAAGTGGCACCTATTGAGTAAAACCATCCTAAGTTCAGTTTCTTCACTTGATGTGTTAACTCTGTTGATGATCCCTTGACTGAAAAAGCCTTGCAACCTCGGATAGATATAGCCTCGCCTCGTACAAACATTTTTACCTGAAAGTGTCTCTTCCAGTTGTAAAGCTGAATTTGTCGGCTGGCTACCATAGATGAAATCACGATGCTGGTATATCGGTAGCGTAAAGAGAAGCTTTTCTGGATTACTTGCCCATTCCTTAGTCAATATTGTGGCGTCTACCTCGTTGTTATAGAGCGCTTCCTCACCACGGCTTCGATTGTGTTGGATGTAGTCAATCCTGACTCTATCTTCGGCAGGCATACTATTTAATATATCTGGCACTATACCCTTAAAGCGCCCAGTAGTTTCGTCTTTATAAATGACAGGGGGAGATTGAGGAACACCGACAAAAAATGCTAATTTCTGAGCGGACGATAAAGGAGAGAAGAAACAGATAAGAAGTAGGCTATGCCTGCTTAGACACCAAGTGACTTTCAGCAACATACGTTTCATAGCCCACTGTTAATAAAATTGGTAGTAAAGACTGATTTTAGCTTACTTAGTGTATTAACGCATTCTGTCCTTTCACCAAGCATTGATAAGGTGTCCTGCGTAAACAGATAAAGGGCATTTTGAAATTGATCGAAGTTTATACTCCAACGATCAATCGGCTCTAAGAACGCTCTAAACGTGCTATTTGATTTTGAACATCGGTTAGGTGTCCCGCCTTCATCCAAATTTTCGCGCCGCTTTTGCTCGCTTTCAGTTGAAGTGATGACCCTGTGGGTGTTCTAAGCCAACTGTTTTTAACCAAAGTGTCATCACTTTCTTGTACTTCACCTTCCAATATTAAAAGCTCAGCTCCATCGGGCGTTGCTATAGCAGCTGTAGCATTAGCTTCAAAGTGCAATAAGCTGACGTCTTCGTAATCATCTTTAAACAAGGGTGTTATAGAGAGGCCTGGATTGTTTTGGTCAGGCACTGAACCCATAGTGTCCATGCGTAGCTTTACGTGCTTCCTATCTTCTGGTTGATACTGCCATAGTTTGACAAAAATAATGCACCCGTCGTCAGAACCTGGCTTATGGCTTGACTGTGGTGGGTTGCGAACGTATGAGCCTACAGGGAAATCGCCATGTTCGTCTTGAAATACACCCTCCAAAACAATGAACTCTTCTCCGCCAGTATGAACATGAGGAGAGAAATGACTACCTGGTGCATACCTAACGATAGTTGTTGCACGAGCAACTTCATCACCAACGCGATCTAAAGGTCTACGTTCGACCCCAGCCATGGGGGACTTTACCCAATCTAGTGACTCGCTATGAACGACCTCGCGTTTTTCGAAATCTGCGGCAATTCTCATCATCGGCTCCTTACGTTTATATCGGTGTTATATCTAAACTATCATGTGATAGGTTAAATATAATTGTTCATTTAATATTTGTCAATCTATCGATAGGTAGTTTGTTGTTAAACTTGCTTATGGAGCAACAAAACCTATTGTCTATTTTCTTTATAGTAGGTTCTTAATGGACCTATCAACAGCATCTATAGCACCTTCTAGGTATCCTGGATCAGTCTGTGCGAATTCGCTACCGACTAGATGGAGGTTTAATGCTTCTAACTCTTGCTTATATAATGATAGGCGAAAGTTAGGATGCTGTGATGGTTCATTCACGTCGGCCGGCGAAGCTACCCAGCTCTCTGTGGCCCAATCCTTTACAATACAATCAGTGTATTGAGATGCGGCATCACCGTATAGCCAAATGAGCTGTTCTATACAACGCTGTTTTAAGGTTTCTAACGAATGCTGTTTTCGTTGTTCGTAAGGCCAACCTATGAACCCAAACAATGCGTAGCTGCCATTTTCTTCGACAGAAGCATCATGCATTTCAACCATAGGGCCGACTTGGCTAAAAGTTTGTCCAGATAGTTCACGCTCTCGCCAGAAAGGATGCGCATATGAAATGACACATTTAGCCTGTGCTGACATCCAGGTTTGACAGGTTTGGAATGCGTTAATGAGAGATGGTGAAGCCCATTGGCGGCAAGTTAGGTGAGTCGCTGCCATTCTTGGTGGTATTGCTAGAACCAGATTGTTACATGAAAACAACACAGACTCTTTGTTAGCATTAACATCTAATTGCCATGTGTCACCTTGTCTCGTCAGTGCTTTTACCGGGTGATTGAGCCGAATGTTTTTCTCTTCACTTTGTGACACTAGTGCTCCTATCAGCGCATAAGTTCCATGTTTAATTCTGAACAGGTCCATGGCACCAGCACCAGTGAAACGCTCGGGCGACGTTGCGCCTGCTCGTTGAAAAAGCGCTTCCCCCTCAATGTATTGCGAAAAGAGTTCTAAGCCTAAATCTTTTACAAGAGCTTGGATTTTTTCCTGATGTGGGAATACCCAAGTAGGGCCAAGATCATACATCCTCTCTTGTGATTGCTCTGCAGAATACCCTTGTATACGGCCACCAATATGATCATTGGCTTCGAGCAGAACATAGGGAATTTGTCGTTTAGTTAACTGCATTGCAGCATAAAGGCCAGCAAGACCAGCCCCTATAATAATGACTTCAACGTGTTGCACTATACCTCCTCGGCGCGTCTATAGCCTGGTGAATCTTCTTACACAGTTGTGTATCTACCAAGAGATAGATATGGTAGGTTACTGAATCAAAATGTCAAAGAACAACCAGTTGATATTTACTATTACACGCTTTATGACAAGTCCGAGAAACAGTGTTTGTTGTTTATATTGTGTTAGTTCATATTCATGTACGACGCAAGGGAGTATACGATAGCGGGCGCAGTTGCCGAGATTGTGTCACTTCCATAAACTGCCTTGTCTAAAGAGTAAATAATTCGCTGCAAAATCATACAATAAGGATTAACGCGCTCTGGTATGAGGAAATAGAAAATGACAAAAAAAGAAGAGCTGTTGAAAGCCGCTGAAAGTAAAGTGAGACAAGGTGGCTACAGTAATTTCAGCTTTAGAGAGCTTGCCGCAGATGTGGGAATTAAGAGTGCAAGTGTGCACTATCATTTTCCAACGAAAGCAGATTTGGGGGCAGAGTTGGCTAAGCAATACACCGATAATTTTATGCGTGCACTTGGCGATCCTGAAGTGATTGTGAGTAATGGTGAAGATCCGATAAGTGCCTATGTTGGGTTATTCAAGCAAGCACTCATTACCGACAGAAAAATGTGTTTGTGTGGCTTGCTAGGAGCTGAGTCTGATTGCTTACCAGAAAAAGTCAAAGCCGAGACTCAACGCTTCTTTAAATTAAATCTAGCTTGGCTTGAAAAGGCACATGAGTTAGTAAAAGATATTTCTTCTGAGAAAGCGCAATTACTAGCTATTAAGACCGTATCGTTACTTGAAGGGGCGATGATGATAAGTAAAGCTGTGAATGATAATGAGCTTTTCAGCAAAGCTGCTGAATTAGTGGATTGATAAACAGGCATTAAACAATGAAAGCAAATAACTTAAGTGAAATGGTAGGTAACACAGATCTACTTAAAATAGAGTCGTTATCTAAGCTGACTGGTTGCGATATCTATGTGAAATGCGAATACCAGAACCCGGGTGGTTCCATTAAGGACCGTGCTGCGTTGCAAATGGTATTAGATGCGCAAGAAAGTGGTCAACTCAAACCTGGTATGACTATTGTTGAAGGTACTGCTGGTAACACAGGTATTGGCTTAGCTATTATCGCGAAATCATTAGGTTATGGGATGCAAGTGGTTATGCCCAAAGGACAAACGATAGAAAAAGAAAGGCTTATTGGCTTGCATGGTGCCAACCTTCTTCTCGTTGACCCTTGCCCGTTTAAAGATCCAAATCACTTCTACCATACCGCACGTAGAATTGGTGAAGAAAATGATAATTACTGGTGGGCCAATCAGTTTGAAAACCTGGGTAACTATCGTGCACACTACTTGAATACAGGCCCTGAAATTTGGCAGCAAACAGAAGGGAAGGTTGATATTTTTGTTTCGGCTTGCGGCACTGGCGGCACGATTGCCGGCAATTCTCATTACCTTAAAGATCAAAATGATGATGTTGAAGTATGGCTTGTTGATCCAGATGGGTCTGGTATTCACAGTTTTTTAAAAGATGGTCAGTATAAGTCAAATGGTAGCTCGTTTACTGAAGGTGTAGGTATTATGCGGACAGTAGATAACTTCAGGAAAGCGAAAATAGATAAAGCGGTTAATTTACCCGATCGAGATTTTGTGACTATTGCTCATTACTTGTCGCAGAATGATGCGATTGTTCTGGGTAGTAGTTCTGCTATGAATGTTGCGGGTGCCTTGCGTGCAGCAGCAGTGTCTGGGCCTGGAAAAACCATTGTAACTTTTGCTTGTGATTTAGGTGAGCGGTCATTTTCTAAACTTTATAATCCCGACTTCTTAGCTGAGAAAGACATGTTGAAGGAAATGGAGTCACCTGATATTCGAGCTTTGTATGAAGGCTATAAACAACGGGGATCGGAAGGTGTTGTTAGCGTCACGAAATAAAATCACAAAATAAAAGTGATGAATATGTGGTGTGTTGTATTCATACCTTTTAGATTGGGCTTCCTATGGAGAGTCATGTGGTTACATGCTTTTTAAAATATAAAATTGACCCGTACAAAATGAATGAATTCGAAACTTATGCAAAGATGTGGATACCCTTAGTTGCTAAGTTTGGTGGTACTCATAGCGGTTATTTCCTGCCATCAGAAGGTGCTAATGATGTAGCACTAGCATTGTTTACTTTTCCTAGCTTAGCTGCTTATGAAAAGTATAGGGAAGATTCGATGAAAGATGCCGAATGTCTATCTGCTTTCGATTATGCGCAGAACACAAAATGTATCTTGAGTTATGAACGAAGCTTTTTTCGTCCCGTATTTTGATAAAGAGTGTTTGGGGCAACAAAAGATGGTCGCTCCAAACAACTTAAAAATATTATATATGCTGCTATGCTGCTGCACTTTCTGATGAGTTGCTAAAAACAACTACAGCAACAACGCCAGCGCCCATGACCCAATAATAGATCGCTACAATGCCTTCGAAGCCTAGAACAAAAGGCGCAATAATAAAAAATACTGCTGCAACTATATCTAAGATAAGGTGAATGCTAAAAGGAATAACTTTAGCTACACTAAACGCATACTGTGTGAGTAGGCTGTATCCAATTAAACCAACGCCGGCGATGACTGAAATCCAGTGAGCTAACGCCGATTGTTCTTCTAGGCCGAGTAAGAAGGGCAAAACGATGAGGGCGACTGCTGCCGCATAATCCAAAATCCCATGTAAAGATGAATTGATAAAACGCATAATAATTGACCTCTTTAGTTATGAATGTTGGCGACTTACCGCTTTGGCTTACAACGTCGCTATTTGTTGTTGTGTATTATGGAGTTTTTAATGTAGGTCTATCTATGCCTAATAGTTCTAATTTTTTGTTCAATAGTTCGGATTACTAGGTTAAAGGTGTTGGATGTGCAATACTCTGTCCTACTTGAAGCAGATGAGTAGGGACTAACTGATGGATACCATTAGTGATATTCTAGATACACTAAAATTTAAAGGGTGCCTATATTTTACGACAGATTTCTCTGCACCCTGGGGGATACGCGTTCCCGATTTTAAGCGAGTTGTTCGCTTTCATATTGTGACATCAGGACAATGTTGGGTAAAAATTACAGGTCACGAAGTAGGTTCAATGTTGTCTCCAGGCGATATAATCGTCATACCTCATGGTGCCGCCCATATATTAAGCGATAAAGCTGAGACTCCCGCACTAGAACTGGAAGACGCGATAGAGGCTGGTGGTTATGAAGGTAAAGGCGTTTTTAGGTATGGTGGTGACAACAAGCACAATAACGTCGAGTTAATTTGTGGGCACTTTGAATTTGATCAGCAGTTTCAGCATGCGTTTATTGAACAGCTCCCAGAATTGATTGTTGTATCTAATAAAGAAGCCATGAAATACCCTTGGCTAGGCGACTCTATTCGCTCCCTGAGTTACGAAACTCAAGTTCAAAGTATTGGTAACGATGCAGTTATTAAGCGCCTGTCAGAGATCATTTTCATTCATGCT
Organism: uncultured Pseudoalteromonadaceae bacterium; assembly: GCA_964625615.1. GTDB lineage: Bacteria > Pseudomonadota > Gammaproteobacteria > Enterobacterales > Alteromonadaceae > M269. The sequence goes on from CAZVDU010000008.1 coordinate 17,860, forward strand.
ATTAGGGCGTGGAGCGAGAGAGATGAGCAAACCGAAGGTTTTTTGGTCGCTGTGTCTGACAATAAGTTGGGAAAGAGTTTGCAAGCCTTTCATGCTGATCCTGCAAAACGATGGACACTGCATGATTTAGCTAAAGAGGCAGGTTTATCGAGAACGGTCTATGCGCAGCGCTTCAAAGAGGTTGTTGGCATGCCAGTCATGCAATATGTGACTCAATGGCGGGCTCAACAATCCCAAAAGCTATTAATCGAAAGTTCGCGTTCTGTTGAAGAAATCGCTGAAATAGTAGGTTATGACTCACTCGCTGCTTTTTCCCGAATGTTTAAAAAGCTATTCGGCATGGGGCCTGGGATGTTTAGACGGCAAAGTAACCAAGATAAGGGATAATCACAGTTCTATAGCGCCATCCCACTTAGCGGGTAGGATTTCTGTTTCTAACTCTTTGCATAACTTGATGTGATGATGAATAAGTTTGTCTGTTGGGTTGATTTCTAGTGCTTGTTCGAAATTGAAAATAGCAACTTGCCAATTTTGTTCAATGCGTGCTTCTAACCCTTGTTCTATCAGTCGATTCGTTTGCTGTTTGCGTCTTTGTACATCTATGGGCTGATGTTGAATGATTTCGCATATTTTTAACGGCTGTTGGCGGCCTTTTACTCGCACCCAATCAAGCACTCTATGGCTATAGCGAGAGTCTGCATTAGCTGTTTCTAATGTTTGTTCGCTTACAATAATATCGGCTTTATAGTGATTTGTAAGTGCTTCTAGACGAGCTGCAATATTGACTGAATCACCAATAACGGTTGTGTCCATCCTATCTTCAGAACCTACAGTACCAAAAATCACTGGGCCAAAATGAATACCTATCCCCGTCGAAATTGGTGGATAGTTACAATTTTGCCTATGCTGATTGTAGACATCGATGGCCGATCTCAAATCAATGGCTGCTTGCAAACTATCGATGGCTTTTTGTTGGTTTGTACCATTAGGGTGGTCAAACAAGGCCATAATGGCGTCACCGATAAACTTGTCGATAAAACCAAGGTTTTTGTGGATAGGCTCATTCATCCGTAAGAAATAAGAGTTCAGAAAATTCATCAGCTCTTGCGGATTCATATTCTCCGACAAACCGGTAAACCCGCGTATGTCGATGAAAAGAATAGCAACATTATCTTCATCTGCACGGCCTAGTTGTAGTGTATCTAAACCGTGTTTAGCGAAGTGATCGACAAATTGTTTAGGAACAAATTTTTGGAAGGTTTGGCTGATTACCCTAGCTTGTTCAGCTGCCGATATTTGAGAGTTTTTATTGCTTTCTTTTGATGCTAATAGTGCTTCTTTCTGTTGTTGTTTTAGCCGTTTTATACGACCCAACAGCAGGATTAAAGCAAGCGTATAGGCAATAAAGACCATAACTAAGATGAGTTGGTATAAGGTCGGTATTGACTCTAACATCATCGATTAACCGGTTAACGGACTAGGCTTTAAGTTCTGACATAACAGAATCAGCAATATCTAATGTTCGTTTAATGATGTCTGGCGTATGCATCGTCGAAACGAAACCTGCTTCGTATGAAGCTGGAGCAAGGTAAACCCCTCTTTCAAGCATACCATGGTAGAAATGGTTAAATTGTTCAGTATTACAATTTATTGCTTGTTGGTAAGTGGTCACTCGCGCCACATCGGTAAAGAATAAACCAAACATACTGCCAGCGCTGTTAACACTTAAAGGGATATTATAGCTATCAGCAATTTGCTTAATGCCCGACGTCAACGTTGTTGTCGTTGCCGTAAGTGCATCGTATAAGCCTTCTTGTTGAATAAGTGACAAAGATGCTAAGCCGGCCGCCATAGCGATTGGGTTACCAGAGAGTGTACCCGCTTGATAAACAGGGCCATTGGGAGCTAGGTGATCCATCACATCCTTACGTCCACCAAAAGCGCCGACAGGCATACCACCACCGATCACCTTACCTAGGCAAGTGAGATCAGGTTTTATATCGTAGTGCGCCTGCGCCCCACCTTTCGCGACGCGAAAGCCAGTCATGACTTCGTCGAAGATAAGTAACGAACCATAGTCTTTACACGTGCTTTCAAGGCCTTCAAGAAACCCCTCTACAGGCGGAATACAATTCATATTACCCGCTACAGGCTCAACAATAATACAGGCAATTTGTTCACCTATTTCTTCGAATAAAGCGTTCACTTGCGCAAGGTTGTTGTATTCAAGCGTAATAGTATGTTGGGCAAAATCAGCTGGGATACCTGGCGAACTTGGAACACCAAAGGTCAAAGCCCCAGAGCCAGCTTTTACAAGTAAAGCATCTGCATGGCCATGATAACAACCCTCAAATTTGACGATTTTATCCCTGTTAGTGAATCCTCGTGCTAAGCGTATAGCGCTCATGGTCGCTTCTGTACCCGAGTTCACCATGCGTAGCATTTCCATCGAGGGTACGAGTTCAGACACTTTTTCGGCCATGATCACTTCTGCTTGAGTTGGTGCGCCAAAGCTGAGTCCACCTTCTGCTGCTTCAATAACGGCTTGCCTTATGGTTGGGTGATTGTGGCCCATCACCATAGGCCCCCAAGAAAGAACATAATCGATATACTCTTTGCCATCTTCGTCATACAAAAAAGGACCATTAGCGCGCTGAATAAATGGCGGAGTACCCCCAACCGCTTTAAACGCTCTTACAGGCGAGTTAACACCACCAGGAATACGTTGCTTAGCTTGTTCGAAGAGAGCATTTGATTTTTGCATTGAGTGAAATTTCCTAAAATAATATTAGTTTTTATTGCTGTGCCAGCATACATCAGTGTCATATTTGGTAATAATATTTTCTACACCTAACGTGAGTGCAAATAGTGCCATTCGTACTAAAACACCATTGTCAGCTTGCCTGAAAATAGCGAGGTTAGGGTGCAAATTTAAATCATTGTCGAGTTCATTTGCTTCTGCCCTCGAATCTCTTGGCAATGGGTGCATGATGACAGTATTAGACTGAAAGTGCTTAGTATAAATTTGCTGATTGAGTCTGAATTTTCCACGGTATTTTCTAGCTTCATCTTTAGATGGAAAACGCTCTTCTTGAATACGTGTCTGGTAACATATATCGGCATCAAGATTACCTTCTAAAGTATCTGAGATAACAACCTTATGTCCAGCATTGTCAATCGTATCAATAATACTACTCGGCATTGCTAGGTCAGCCGGTGATATTAAAGTGAATCGAATATTTTTGTAGAGACAAAGCATTTTCGACAAAGAATGTACGGTTCTGCCATGTTTAAGATCACCGATCATGGCGATATGTAATCCATCGATAGATTTACTTTGGTAGTGACATTCTTTTTCGATGGTATACAAGTCTAACAACGCTTGAGTTGGATGTTCATTAGAACCGTCACCGCCGTTAATAACAGGTACTCGACTGCCTTCTGCAAATTCTGCAACTGAGCCATTGTGTGGGTGACGCATAGCCACTACATCTGAATAACCGCTAAGGACGCGAGCAGTATCGTAAAGTGACTCACCCTTAGCCAAAGCTGATGACTCCATGCCTGTTGTTTCACGAACTTCTCCACCGAGTAGGTTAAAAGCGGTGCCAAAACTAACACGTGTACGTGTACTTGCCTCAAAAAACAGATTACCTAATATCGCACCTTCTAATACCTTTGTGCGTTTTTTTCGTTGGGCGTAGGGTTGCATGGCATTAGCAACGGAGAAAATCGTTTGGATAGAATCTTGGTCAAATTGATTGACGGAGAGGATATGTTGACCTGTGAAGCTCTGCATATGTTAGCGATAGTGATTCAAGACTGCATGGATTCTATCAGTATTATGGATGTCTCTAAAGGCTAGAGCCTGTTGTTCTTTGTGATAAATCGTTAAGAACGAAGTGATTGTGGCACTTTGATTTCGATTCTTGTTGGTTGCATAGGCTTGCTCAGGAGCTTGATACTGCCACGGCACTTCTGCGTGATTAGGTTGTGCGCGATATGTGCACCTAAGCCGATACGGTTTCGGGTTCTGTTAGACGTATAAAAAGGTTCAAAGAGTTTTTCGCATTGTTCTTCATTCATACCTGAGCCGGTGTCAGTTAGCGTAATGGTTACCGTATCATCTGTTTTTTGAACCCTAGCTGTTGCTCTATCTTCAGTCGTAATCAACGCAAAATGAATTGCATTATCAAAGAGTTGGATGATGCTTTCTCGCAATGCAGCAGCGAAGCCAAACATCAGGACATCGTGAGCACATTCAATCGTAATATTTGCAGATGCTTCATTACGAAAATTGCTCTGGCTTTTGGCTTCATGCAGTAGCTTATTCAAACTAAATTCTGTCGCTGATTCTTGCCATTCATCGACAGCTGCGTGTTTAAATGTTTCTACTAAGTCGGTCACGTGATGGCTGTTCTGAAGAAGAAGTTGAGCAACGTCTTGGATATGAGTAATTTGTTGAACAAAGTCTTTTTGGGTGAGCTTTTGCTCAGCTAGATCTGAAAGCAATTGCTTACTGGTTAAATCAATATTAGACGAAGCTGTGATGCAGACCCCGGCAGGTGTATTAATCTGATGTGCAATTCCTCTTACAAGTTTGCCAAGGCTGGCTTGCTTTCTGACTTCTAGGAGTTCTTCTTGCGCATCATGGATTTCACCCAACGTGCTTGTCAGCTCACGGTTAATTTGCTGTAAATACTCTTGCTGTCTTAACAGTATATCATTGTTTTTAATGACTTCTTGATTCACCTTATTAAGGTTCTCTTGCTGCTCTAACCTATATAGCGTGAAAGCGAGATGTTCGAACACACTTCTCAGCGACTGGACTTCAGCGTTACTAGATGACTCATTGTCTCCTATAAACGCATATCCAAAGTGCTTTTTACCTGAGGCTATTAAAAAAACTTTCCAACTTGTTACTTTATCGAAATAATGTGGGAATTTATTAAACGCCTCGTTTTCTAAAATCTTTTCAGAAAGCACTGTTTCGCTAGGGCCAAAGTACTTTTCAATATCAAGAGGGGATTTGACGATAAGATCACTGGGCATATTTTTTGGAACCTTTTTAGATACAACAGGCGCATAAAGTCGGCAGTGCGTGTCTGACTCATCCAGCAATAACGTCATGAACTCTAAGTTGATAATGAATCGCAAATGTAAGGGGATAACATTGAGTGCTGCTTTTTTTGAGTTTGCTTGTAGGAGTTTTTCAACTAGCTCTAGCAGGAAAGATTGGGTAAAACGAGATTCCACTAAATGACCTTTTACGTTAATTTGGCTAGCTTCGTAACATATCAACAAAAGCTTCATCGGCTGTTGTACTTAAGCCGAACCCTTTTGTTAAAATGGTCATGTTGCAAGCAAAGCCAACCATGAGAATAATCTCATTAATGTCATCGTCGGACATGCCCATATCAGCGAGTTGTTTTTCATTTTGAAGGTGAGCCGAAGATTTCGTATCTAGCAAGCTTACGGCATATTCGAGCGGCAATCTGACATTATCAGGCTGAAGTTTACTAACATCATTCAATAAAAGATCGAGATCTGTTTTGTTTAATCCTAACATCTTACAAAAAGCCATATGTGCTGTAGTGCAATATTGGCAATTTCTACTACGTGCGACGACAACGAATATCATATCTTTCAATAGTCTAGGTAAGCTTCCCTCAAGAAGGTTGGCGCGGGTTGCTGCCCAGAGTTGATTTAACCGTGAAAGATCATCAGATAGATACTGGAATATTGTAGGGGTAAAAGACAAACCTAGTGCTTGCCTTATTTCGGCGAACAAATCGTCTTTTGATAAGGTACTCATATCGTCGTCAATTTCTCTTTAGTAGAAGCTAGATGTTAAGTAATGTTTGAGTAAACAACAATGCGTTTTTAATGACATGTGTTAACAACCTGTAAAGATAAGCTGGTACGATAAATAGCGTATTAAATAACGGGTAAATTAAGTGCGCGGCGAGGTAAATAAAAGTAATGACGAGCATGAATTCAAAGATGATTAATCCATTATTCCTTATTTCAATAGCAACATTGATGTTGTTCAGTACACAAATTGACGCTGAAAACCTTTGTAAGGACTCAGGTGTTAAGTTACAGGTACTCGGTTCAGGGGGGCCTGAACTTAGTGATGGGCGAGCTTCGAGTAGTTATATCGTTTGGCATCAAGGGAAAGCGAGAATATTGGTCGACGCAGGACCAGGGAGTAGTGTTCTCTTTGATAAAGCACAGGCAGACTTTGCTGATTTGGAAGCTATACTGTTAACACATCTGCATGTTGACCATAGTGCCGACATACCCGCCTACATAAAAGGAGCGTATTTTTCTTCTCGCAATCGACCTTTGGTGGTTTACGGGCCAGACAAAAATAGGTTTATGCCCTCAACAAGTCAGTATTTAGATCGTTTGTTTGGAGCACAAGGTGCATTCCCTTACCTCAGTAACTTTCTGGCTGGTAACAGAGGAGCTGATTTTAAATTATCTGCGATTGATGTACCCCTTGTTCGTGATGAAATATACCACTATGAATTGACTGATGATGTTAATATCGGTGCTGTTTTCACACATCATGGGCCCGTGGCGTCTGTTGCATGGCAAGTTGATATAGCAGAATGCCGAATCACTTTCTCTGGTGATATGAGTAATCAATACGATGTATTGGCTGACTTTGCCAAAGGTTCCGATGTATTGGTGATGAATCATGCTGTACCAGAGAGCGCGAGGGGTGTTGCCAGGAATTTACATATGCCACCCTCGGTGATTGGTGAAGTGGCAGGCAAAGCAAAGGTTAAAACAGTTGTGTTGTCGCATTTTATGCGTCGAACCATGGGGCAGGTTGAAAACGCTGTGGCGATCATAGAAAAGCAATTTAATGGTGATATTGAAATAGCAGTAGATCAGCTGATGATTGATGTCAATTAGCCTTGATGTCATAGGAATTAAAGGAGAAAACAATATTTATGCAACTTTCAGTACTGGAGGTTAAAAAGCAGTATTCGACTGTTTTAGCAGTAGATGAGCTGTCATTTGATGTTAGTAAGGGAGAGATATTTGCACTGCTCGGTCCAAACGGCGCAGGTAAGTCTTCCACTATTCGTATGTTGATTGGTTTAACTAAATCGGACTCGGGAAGTATCAAATTTACGGACGAAAAAGGCAAAGGCTATGAGCAGCTGCCAAGTGAGCTATTTGGCTATTTGCCAGAAGAACGTGGGCTATACCAAGAAGCTACCATACTCAACACCTTGATTTACATGGCGCAACTCAAAGGCATGTCAAAGTCTGATGCGACAGAACAGGCAAATGAATGGCTTGACCGTTTTGATTTAGCTGACCGTAAAAAAGATGCTTTAAAATCCTTATCTAAAGGCAATCAGCAAAAAGTTCAGTTGATTAGTTCTGTCATTCATAGACCATCCATTGCATTCCTTGATGAGCCGTTTTCTGGATTGGATCCCGTTAATCAAGAGAAAGTGATTGAGTTTTTGAACACACTGAAAGAAAAAGGAACGACTATTATTCTGAGTGCCCACCAGATGTCATTAGTTGAGAAGCTAGCTGATAGGTTCCTATTGATGAACAAAGGGAAATTAGCACTTTATGGTACTATGGACGATATAAGAGCCGAAACAAAGCTAGGTGCAACACTCATTGTACGTTTCAAGCAAGAAGTATTAGCAGAGGCTTTCTCGTTATCTGATGATATTAACCGTATAGAACAACCTGACGAGCAAAGCTTAGCATTTACCTTATCACCGACTTGCAATGTTCCAACATTATTACAAAAAATTCTGTCTGAACATGAAGTTGATACTATTCAAACACAACAACCTAGCTTACATGATATTTATCTCAACAGCGTGAAGGGAGAGCAATAATGGATAAGATATGGTTAGTTGCTCGTTGGGAGTTCATGCGTAACTTTAAGTGGAAACAAGAGCTCGTAGGCTACCTTGTTATGGTTGTGATATACGGTGCGATATTTGCGGTTCAGGTATGGAGTGAGACCAGCAAACAAGCAAATGTTAAACTAGGTGTTATGGGGAGCTTAGAAACAGAACTAACCCGTAAATTTGATGTTCAACAACTGGATAAGTCACCGGATTCAACGGTAATCTTTCAAATGATCGATGAATTAAAGCTGGATGGAATCTTGACTATAGAAGAGGCTGACAAAGTGACTTTGTATGCGCCTCAAGAGAGCAGTTGGCAAGAAGAACTCAAAGAAGAGTTAGCGGATGCACAGAGAACTATTTTACTTAATTCTATGGATATTAATGAGGAGCAGCTAGCGAAGCTACAAGACCCTATTGAGCTCACTTTTGTTAATCAGGCAGAAGAAGTTGTTGGCAGTGGTGTCAAGCAATTAGGAATGCTGGTAGCGGTATTGTCTGCTGTAGCAGTATTTACGAGCTTTGGCTTGTCGATGACGTCAGTTACTCAAGAAAAGCAACACAGGATTACAGAGCAGTTATTGACATGTTTAACGCATCAACAATGGGTTGATGGAAAAGCGTTAGGGTTGTGCCTGTCAGGCCTTAAAAGCCTTGCATCAACAGCGATTATGATGGGAATTATTTTTACTGCTATTAGCGTATTCTCTGGATCCTCAGATGATACATTTGATGTTTCTGTGTCTGTTGTTATTCAGGTTTTATTGTTCTGTACCTTGGGCATTTTCTTCTGGAACTATGTCTTTGTTGGTTTTTCAGCAACTATCGATGATCCCAATCATTCAGGTAAAACAGGTATGATGATGTTACCTATGCTACCGGTTATGATGGTATTCATTGTTACTGGAGAACCAAACGGGCAAGTGGCAAAGCTATTGTCACTGTTTCCATTGACCTCAATCAGCTTTATGCCAATGAGAATAGCGTCGATGGACGTACCTCTCTGGCAAGTTGGCCTGTCACTCATTTTATTGTTGGCAGGAATTTATTATGTTCGGCTATTTGCGTCGCGTATTTTCAGAGCGAATATTACACTGTTCGGCAAAGAGCCTGGCTGGGGTGAGATTTGGAGCAATATGCTAAAAAGTGATAAGTAAATGAAGACACCAAAAAGGATACAGCCGCTTATTGAAGAGGGGCTTGTTGATGAAGTTGCCTATCAATTGATGAGTGGTAAAGAGGCGACGGTTTATGCGGTCAGAAAAGGAACTGAGTTACTCTGTGCCAAGGTTTACAAGGAGGCGATGAAACGAAGCTTTAAAAAAGCGGCCCAATACCAAGAAGGTAGAAAAGTGCGCAATACGCGGCGCGCCAGAGCAATGGAAAAGGGCTCCAAGTTCGGCCGTAAACAGCAAGAAGAAGCGTGGCAAACTGCTGAAGTTGATGCGCTTTTTAAGCTTGATAAGGCTGGTGTTAGAGTTCCTCAACCCTATGGATGTTATGACGGCGTATTATTGATGGAGTTAATCACCCATGAAAATGGTGAGGTTGGTTCGCGTTTGAATGATATATCAATGTCTGCTGAACAAGCAGCCGAAGATCACGCTCTTGTCATGACCTATGTGATGCGCATGTTGTGCGTGGGCATTGTTCATGGAGATTTGTCCGAGTTTAATGTACTTGTTGACGACTACGGACCTGTCATTATTGATTTGCCTCAAGCTGTCGACGCGGCAGCGAATAATAATGCTTACAAAATGTTAAGTCGCGATGTACGCAATATGACGGAATATTATGGCCAATACGCACCGCAATTATTGGACACTAACTATGCTAAAGAAATGTGGACATTGTTTGAAGAAGGGCTACTGACACCGGAAACTGAGTTGACCGGCTATGTCAGTATTGATGAATCTCGTGCTAACGTCGATGCTGTCCTAGAAGAAATAAAGGCAGCTTTTGAAGAGCAACAAGAACATCTTGAACGCATTAAAATAGCAGAAGAGTCTTAGTGAGATTCAATGTTAGCCATTAACACTCTAAGACTATTGTCATACAAAGTTAGCAGGTAATAGTGGGATTAAGGGAAAAAGTACTTTTATCTGCGAATTTTTGAGCTAATTTCTTTATAATGCCTGTCTAGTAAAATGTCTTTTAATGTTAGAAACGAGTAGTAAGCATGTCATTTTTTATTAACCTAATTCGCAATTTGCTGGGCAGCATTATTGTTTTCTTTGATGTTATTTCCCGTCCTAGAAAGTTGCAAAGGGACGAAGAAGAACAAAGTAAAATTGAGTCTGAGCTAGCCAATTTGTCTCTCTACCAGTTTTATTCTTGCCCATTTTGTATCAAAACTCGCCGGGCGTTGCATAAGCTTAATCTGCCGGTGGAAAAGCGTAGTGTGTCTCGTGGCAGCCCTTATCGCCAAGAACTTATTGAACAAGGTGGAAAAGTGCAGGCTCCTTGTTTGCGTATCGAGAAAAACGGTGGTGTTGAATGGATGTACGAATCCTCAGATATCATTCGTTACTTAGAACAACGCTTTAGCTAGTTCTAGCGATTCGAAAGGTCTCTGATGCAGATGAATCAAATTAAAAAGCGCGTTGGTGCTATGCGCTTTTATATCATTTGTCTTGCCGCGTTAGGCGGGGTGGCTTACCTTGGCTTTCTGCTCGGTAATGCAGAGAGGGAACTACAAGCTGAAAAAATAAAGGGGTTAGAGCAAAGTTTAAACAATCTTAATGCCGACAATAATGCTGTGACCAAACGCCTCAATATCACAGGTGTAGAGCTTGAAGTTGAGAGGTTAGCTGGTCAAAACACGCAACTGACTATCAAAGACATGCTTGAAAAGAACAACGAGCTAAGGCGGGAGTTATCTTTTTATCAGAAAGTGATGGCGCCTGAGCTTGAAGAAGAAGGTTTTACTATCGAGTCATTGAACATCGAAGGCACGAGTAGTACTAACTTTTTTCGTTTTGCCTTAGTCGTTATGCAAAGAGATAAGCGCAAGAATTATGTCAAGGGGCAAGCCGAACTGTCGTTGTTGGGGAGTTTGGAAGGTAAACCTGAGAAACTCGATCTATTAGTGTTAGCCTCGCTAGGGAAGAAGGTTGAGTTTAGCTTCAAATATTTTGATGTTATCGAAGGCGAGGTTGTTCTTCCTGAAGGCTTTGTGCCTGAAAAGGTTGTTGTAAATACACAATTAGCAGATGCGAAGTGGGGGAAGGGGGCTTTGCAACGTACCTTTGATTGGCAAGATTTAGTTGCCGGGTAATGCCACTTCTACAGGGATGAATACTTGATTAAATTAGTCAGGTATTACATAATTTACGCCCCCCTTGTTATAATGGTTGTTTTTCTAACCTTGGGTGGCCGAAGATAAAAGAGGTTATACATGTCAGTTGAAGTCGCTTTGCCAATAGAATTTTCTGATGCGGCAGCTCGTAAAGTTAAAGAATTAGTCGAAGAAGAAGAAAATCCGTCACTCAAGTTGAGAGTCTATGTTACCGGCGGCGGGTGTTCAGGTTTCCAATACGGCTTTACGTTTGATGAAAAGGTTAATGAAGGTGACACAACTATAGAAAAAGACAGTGTAGTGCTCGTTGTTGACCCGATGAGTTTGCAATACTTAGTGGGTGGAGAAGTCGACTATTCAGAGGGTTTACAAGGCTCTCGATTTTTAATCAATAATCCAAATGCTACGACTACCTGCGGATGTGGAGCAAGTTTTAGTGTCTAATTTGACCGATATCTACATTCGGTAGTTTGAATATTCCCTCATAGAAAGTCTTGTTATTGGCCTGTAACACTTTGAGTGTATTAATAACAAGAAAAACACTACATATTGGCATACAATAGTGTACTAATCGGTCTATTAATTAGGCTCTGTTGATTTTTTCTGTATATATTTACAGCGATTTGTTTGCTTCTTACAAAGAAGGTTTTGTGAAATACACAAATCTGCATGAGATCATCAGGTTCTAAGTATTTGTCAGGAATTTTATTTAATTTATGCGTTCTTTTTTCTCTCGTATCCAACGTCAACCTATTTGGATTGCACTATTTATTGTTGTTATGCTCAGTCTTTGGGTAGGCTCCGGCATGCTTAATAAAGAGCAGGTACAAAATGACACAGAGACCAAACAGGTATTACAAAAAGTTCGTGTGACACCTATGCAAGCGGTGCAGGTGGAAAGAGAAATTAAGCTCTATGGCCGCACAGAGCCAGATCGCATGGCAACTCTGCGTTCGGAGAGCAATGCACGTGTTATCGAGGTCATGGTTGAAAAAGGACAAGCTGTTCTTAAGGGTGATCTTCTGGTCAGGCTTAATACTAATGATCTTGAACAAAGGTTAGTTTCAGCCAAAGCTTTGAAAAAGCAAATGGCGCTAGAGCTCAAAGCGTCGAAATCGCTAGGCAAAAAAGGCTATCAATCTGAAGCCAATCTGGCCCAAGCGGAAGCAAATGTCCAATCGGCCGAAGCACAAATTGAAACGCTAGAGCTAGCCATTGCACGAACCTATATCAAGGCGCCTTTTGATGGCGTAGTGAATGAACGTTTTGTTGAGCTGGGGGATTATCTGCGAGAAGGCGATGATATTGCTCAAGTAGTCGATCTAGATCCATTAGTTATCAGTGCAGATGTGACAGAAGCCGATATTAGTCGATTACAAATGCAACAAACTGCTATAGGTCGTGTTGTGTCTGGGCAGGTCCTAGAAGGAAAAATCAGATATATTTCTAGTGTATCTACAGAAGGAACGAATACCTTTCCTATTGAGGTTGCGGTAGATAACACTGATGGTAAATATGTTGCTGGTATGAGCACTGAACTATCTATACCACTTGACGAGGCCTGGGCAATTAAGATTACACCTGCTGTTATCGCGTTAGATGAGCAAGGTAATATTGGTGTTAAAACAGTTGAACAACGCCGCGTTAAATTTGTCCCCATTGATATCGTAAAAAGCGGACGTGATGGTGTTTGGCTTGCTGGGTTAGGTCGTTCAGCAGACGTTATTACACTTGGTCAAGGGTTTGTCAGGGACGGCGATGAGGTTGATGTGGTTACAGCACAATGAATGACATGATTCAGGCGATACTCAATCGCACTCGCACAGTTTTGATGGTCTTTGTCCTGTTAATGATTGCAGGTGCAGTGACTTATGTGAATATCCCTAAGGAATCAAACCCCGATATTCCAATTCCTGTTGTTTATGTCTCTATTGTTCACGACGGTATTTCACCAGAAGATGCTGAGCGTATGATCGTACGACCAATGGAACGAGAGCTGCGCTCCATTGACGGTATTAAGGAAATGCGAGCTACTGCCTCAGAGGGTTCCGCGAACATCACACTAGAGTTTCTTGCCGGTCTAGATTCGAAAGATGTACTCGCCGATGTACGTGACAAAGTCACGGTAGCCAGGGCAAAACTACCAGCAGAAAGTGAAGAACCAACTATTCACGAAGTTACATTAGCTGGCCAGCAGGCTGTTATTACTGTTGTTTTGTCTGGGCCGTTGTCTGAACGCGCTTTGGTCACTATTGCTAGAGAGCTTAAAGATCAAATCGAGACAATGAGTGAAATATTGGAAGTCGATGTTGGTGGCGACAGAGAAGATTTGGTTGAGGTACTTGTTGATCCTTTGTTGATGGAGAGTTACGGACTCGACCAAACTGACATATTTAACCTTTTATCTCGTAATAATCAGCTAGTACCTGCTGGTAATCTTGACACGGGAAAGGGGAGCTTTGCTGTCAAAGTACCTTCTGTTTTTGAGAGTGTCGAAGATATTCTCGAACAACCTATTAAAGTAGAAGACGAGCGTGTCATTACATTTGATGATGTTGCTGATGTCAGACGTAGTTATACCGACCCTACCAGTTTTGCGCGACTAAATGGTTACGCCTCGGTTTCTTTAGAAGTTAAAAAACGCCCGGGCGAAAACATTCTGATTACTGTCGACAAAGTGAAGGCTTTGGTCGAGAGAGCGAAAGCATTACCGACTTGGCCAAATGCACTTGAAGTGACATATACAGGCGACCAAACCAAAGACGTGAACACGATGTTGAGTGATCTTCAAAATAACGTTACGTCAGCTATCATCTTGGTTGCCGTCGTTATTGTCGCTATTTTGGGGTTACGTACCGCAGGCCTGGTAGGGATTGCAATTCCTGGGTCGTTCTTGACAGGTATCTTGCTTATTTCAATGTTTGGTTACACCTTGAATATGGTGGTCTTGTTCTCGCTGATTATGGCTGTAGGCATGTTAGTTGATGGGGCTATCGTTGTGACTGAATTTGCCGATCGTTGTATGAGTGAAGGCATGGACAAGAAAAAAGCTTATGCCTTAGCCTCACAACGTATGAGTTGGCCTATTATTGCATCAACGGCAACAACATTAGCGGCATTTGCGCCCCTTATGTTTTGGCCTGGAATGGTTGGTGAGTTTATGAAGTTCTTGCCATTCACCCTTATAGCGACTTTATCAGCTTCACTCGTTATGGCATTGATATTTGTGCCGGTTCTTGGACAACTTATTGGTAAGCCACGTTATATAAAACCAGAAGTCCGCGACCAAATGCTACAAGCCGAAAATGGCGATATAAGAACGCTCAAAGGATTTACGGGTAAGTATGTTAATACGTTAGCTGCGGCTATAGAACATCCATGGAAAGTGCTTTTGGGGGCAATCTTCATCGCTGTTGTTACGATCATGGCTTATGCAAATTCGGGCTTAGGCTCAGAGTTTTTCCCAAATGTAGATTCAACAGGCATCAACATTGATGTTCGTTCTTATGGGGATTTATCTGTTTTCGAAAAAGACGCTGTTATCAAAGAAGTCGAGCGAGAGCTTTCCGGTATAGATGCTATTGAAACCTTGTATTCGCGCAGTGGAGGTAGTGATGAAGTTGGCTATTTACGGCTGAATTTAAAAGATTGGCAATATCGAGATCATTCAGATGTTGTCATTAAACAGGTACAGGAACGTCTCAGAGTTTTACCTGGTTTAGATATTGAAGTCAGACCCGACGATAATGGTCCTCAACAGGGTAAAGACTTGCAGCTTAGACTAACGTCTCGATCCCCGGAATTGCTTCAACCTGCGGCGCTTAAAATAAGAAGTGCATTAGAAGCAGACGGGCGTTTTACCGCTATTGGGGATAATGCACCTAAGCCAGGTATTGAATGGCAGTTAAAAGTAGATAGAAGTGACGCCGCTCGCTTTAATGCAGATGCTACTTTGGTGGGTAATACGGTTCAGTTTGTAACAACAGGGCTTAAAGTTGGAGAGTATCGTCCTGATGATGTTGATGATGAACTGGATATTCGTGTCCGTTTCCCCGCAGAAGATCGTTATATTGGGGCATTAGATACTTTACGTGTTAAAACGCCACAAGGTATGGTGCCAATAAGTAATTTTGTTACACGTACCCCTCAACCAAAAACAGATCTAATTCGCCATATCGACAGTCGTCGAGTAATAAGTGTTGAGGCGAATATGGCACCTGGAGAACAGCTATCTATTGTTTTACCTGAATTAATGGAAAAGCTACCCAGTTTGAATTTAGATCCTCGCGTGAATATCAATGTTGAAGGACAAAGTGCGCAACAAGATGAGTCTCAAGCTTTTTTGATGAATGCGCTGCTAGTAGCACTCTTCGTTATGGCAATTATCCTGGTTACTCAGTTCAATAGTTTCTATCAGGCGTTTTTAATTCTGAGTGCGGTATTATTCTCTACAGTTGGCGTTTTCTTAGGGTTGTTAATATTACAAAAGCCTTTTGGTGTGGTGATGTCAGGTATCGGTGTTATTGCTTTGGCTGGGATAGTTGTTAACAATAATATTGTATTGATTGATACTTACAACGTGTTACGTAAACAAGGTATGAATGCGCTTGAAGCAATACTGCGAGCAGGTGCGCAACGACTTCGGCCAGTATTACTTACAACAGTTACAACGATACTAGGCCTCATGCCTATGGTGCTTGAAATAAATATTAACTTTATCGGGCGTGTTGTTGAAATTGGTGGCCCTTCGACACAGTGGTGGTCTCAGTTGGCGACTGCTGTCGCTGGTGGTTTAACTTTTGCGACAGTATTAACACTCATATTAACGCCTTGTTTACTTGCGTTAAAAGATCATAAAAAAGACCATAAATCGGCACCAGTCGTTAATTTAAGTCAGCAGTACGATGAAGCAACTGACGCAGCCTAGTGATAATAACTAACTTGCTGATAGGGAGTATGAAAAATGATTAAACTATATGGATCAACCACGTCACCTTATGTTCGCCGCCTCCGAATCTTTTTTGCTAGTGTCGAGCATGAATTTGTCAATATGCAAATTTTTGAGCCGGAAGATCGCGAGTTTTTAATCAAGCACAACCCAACATTAAAAATTCCTATGATCGAAGACAACGGGCAAGTTATTTTTGACTCTCGCGTAGTCTTTAGATACTTAACAGACAAACTGAATTACCCAACACTTACATGGGAGCAAGAAAATCAGTTAACCATCGTAGACGCAGCTAATGACTCTCTGGTGCAGATGTTTTTGATTAAGAATTCAAAAATAGATACAGGCCAAGATAAAATGTACTTCTCTTTACAACGTGAACGCTTGGATACGACGTTTTCTGAGCTATCACGAATGGTACAAGATGGGGATTTTGACCACTGGAATTACCCCGCTATTTGTCTTTATTGCCTGCTTGATTGGGTTGTCTTTAGAGAGCTTCATGATTTGTCGCAGTTCCCTGATTTACTTGAGTTCCATGATTGTCATAAAGATCATATTGAAGTCACAGCGACCAACCCGAGAGGTTAGTCGCAGTAATTTCTAATACCCTTTCTTGAAGCTTAACTCATATATCAAAGGTTCTTTGTTGATGAATCTTTGATAATTTTCATGGAATATTGCAAAGATATCTGTTGGGTATGATATTGCTGCCGTGTGATTGGTTACGATGGCATTCGGTAATGTCCAGTAAGGATGGTTTTTCGGCAAAGGCTCTTGTTCGAAGACGTCCAGCACAGCAGCTTTCAATGTCCTTGCTTTTAACGCATTAATGAGCGCTTCGTCTTTTATAACAGATCCTCTCCCGACATTGATTAAAACGCAATCTGGCTTTAAGTCATTCAAGAAAGCTTCATCAATCAGATGATGGGTATCTGGCGTTTCTGGCAGTATAGAGACAAGATAGTCAACCTCCTTTGCGAAGGTTTGTGTATCACTACTTGTATAAAAATAATCGACATGCTGATTGGTATGATGGCTTCGCGTCATCCCAATAACATGCATACCGAAGTGCTTTGCTGTCTCAGCAACAGCTTGACCAATACTACCAATTCCCAATAACCCCAGTGTTTTCCCTTTTAGTTGGGTAAATAAGGGGGGCTGCCAGTTTTGTTGTGCTTGATTAAGGGTAAAGCCCGAGATATTGCGGCTGAAATAAAGAAGGTAGGCAAATACAAACTCCCGCATATAGTCACCGAAGACACCTTTAACCCCTGTCAATTTATAATCTTGTTTATTGTGTTGCAGTAAAGGTGCATTTCCTGCCCAAGTAGATTGCATCCATTGTAACTCGGTGAATTGATCCAATATATCGGTAACTAATCCTGGGTCAGCGAGCAAAAAAGTTGATTTAAAACCAGTATCACTAACGGCCTTGGCAGTTTCGTAGCTATAAATGGTTAAATCGGAGATATTTGAGTGTTCAATCAATGTGCTGTATTGAAGTGCATCTCTGCTTACGATAGTCAGTGTGGGCATAAATAGGCAAGGGGACTTAGTTAGATATATATAGTTTAATGGGGATTAGTCTATTGTCCAAGGAGCTTTATTAGTAAGGTGATCGTAACGAATAAATGACGATTTAATTCAATAATTATGTTTTTAATTCTGTATTTATCCTTTTTATGTGAATTATATTTAGATATTGTGTGTTTTATCGTTTTTTGTTAGGTTATTTTTATGTCGGTTGATGTTGATAGCAGCTATTTTGAATGTAAAGAAGTACGAATCGAAGACGCACGTATTTTGTCACCTAGGCGCAATAGTACTTCTGAAAATACCATTGAAGGTTTAGCTAAGGAACAGCTCTCACACTTTGGTATCGATATTGATTCTGATTACGGACGTGTTTTATTTAATGCAGCAACACATTTTTATCATGCACAAAGCGACGTTAGTAGTCTTTGGCGTATTACTTGTGAGACGCTAGAAGGAATGGATAAGCAGGATAAAATTGCTTATTTTAACGCTAAAAAGTTCCTATCATTCCAAATTGCTAAAGTTCTCGACACCCTACAAAACCCTTTTAGAGCGACTTATCAAAGCTTACAGAAACAAACAGGGTCTCAAATAGGCAAAAGCCACTACCCGATGTTCGATAATGTTACAGCGTTGTTTTCGGCAACGCCTGTTATTACGCGAACAGCGACCTATGTTTATGCCTGTACGGAGTGGGTTGACGATGCGTTTCAAGGGAAGGAGCTAACGCACCAGATATATTCACGTTTACTCAATCCAACTAATGTTTCTCTTGCTAATGCCATAGTCGATTTGGAAGCAGGTAATTATGCCTCCGAATATATGGCATGGAACTTTAATTCTGGTATGGCTGCAATAGATGCCATGTTATCCAACGTTCTGAGTCAAAACGACATTATGATTGTGTCACGCAATGTATATGGAGGAGTTTATCAGCTTTTACATGACTATTTCGCACGCGCCAATCGGCTTAACATAACATTGGCATGGTTTGATGGTTACAGTACTGAAGAGTTTAAAACGTTCTTATCAGAGGTTAAACAGATAAATCAGGATAAATTGAACAGCGGTTCAGCATTACACGTATACATGGAGTCTCCCTGTAATCCTCACGGATATGTTGTTGATATAGCCGGAATATGTACTGAATCCCATAAACACGGGCATTTGGTGATGCTTGACTCAACACTTGCGACCCCTGTGTTACATCAGCCTTTACGACGAGAGAATCGTGCCGAGCGCCCTGACTATGTGATGCACAGTTACACCAAAGATATTTGTGGCAGTGGCATAACGACTGGTGGCGTCGTTATCGGTGAAGCCTTTCGCATGTTTCAGCCTAAAGGTGCATCGGTCAATGGTTATGATTGGCATAAGACCATGTTTTGGGACGTCTACTACATAAAAGGTGCTTTCCTAGATTCGGAAAAGGCATTCGATGTGCTTAACGGTATGAAGAATCTGGAACAGCGTATCATGGCTAAAGCGATAAATACGCTGGTATTCAGTTACTTCCTAGCATCACATCCTGACTTTACCGTTAATTGTCACGCACTGCCCGGACATCCTAATGCTGATATTCGAGAGAAACAGTTGCGTCATGGCTGGCCTTGTTCATTATTTACAGTTGATGTACAAAAAGCGGGCATTGATAAGGAAACCTTTACGCGCTTCTTTGATGCCTTAGAGCCTGCGTTAAGTCATCAAATTAGCATAGGTCAAAACAACACAATCATTTTGTGTCCTGCGCTAACTTCACATTCTGAGATGGGGGAGAGTGAGCAGAAAGAGGCAGGTATCTACTTAACAACGATGAGGGTTGCTGTCGGGACTGACAATATTAAGGAAATCATTGCTCACTTTATTAATAGCTGTCGTTTACATATTGATGATGTAATTCCTGGTTTTAGTCAGAAGTTTATGTCGCTAGAACAAATCGATACGTTATATTTAGCCACTGCAACTGATGTTAGTCGCCAACACTATGGCTCGTTAGCAACGATGTCTGAGATTATTTGAATTCGACACATGGCCACAGGCGAGTGCTATTAAACTTGAGGTATTGAGTCAACTGCCGATATTATGGGTTAATGTTTGACGAATGAGTTCCCTGTTTTGCAGATTGATTTAAATATTACCTTTAATGCACCTGTCGATAAGCTTTACCGTGCGTGGTACGAGCCTGAGTTATTGCAGCAGTGGTTTTGTCCTGCAGGTATGGTTGTTGGACAGGTGATGTCAACCTTCCAAGTTGATGGAAAATTCAATATTAAAGTCCAGCAAGACAATGGCAATGCGCATTATATTATGGGTGTGTATTCAGATATCGTTGAAAATGAACGATTAGTTTTTAGTTGGCAATGGGTTGGTGAACCTCATGTGACGCAAGTTTCGTTAGCGTTTTCAGAACAAGGGACGACTGGTTCGCAATTAGTCTTATGTCACAGTGGTTTCGATGACGAAGAAGATAAGGAGTTACATCAACAAGCTTGGATTGAGTGCTTGGAAAAGTTGTCTACTATTACCTTGTAGACACATTAATCCTTAATCAAAGCGTGGCAGAGTTCGACTTATTTGATGTTCATAAACAAGTGCCGTCTCGACGTGTTTAACGTCACTACGAGCTGTAACAGCATTGAAAACGAAATCCCTTAAATGTGCTGTATCGGTTACAGTGACGTGCAGCAAAAAGTCACTTTCGCCACCCATATGGAAAATGCTGATGACTTCTGGCAACGGGAGTAATTCACTTTGAAACGTATCAAAGGTCGCCCTGACGTGATTGGTTAAGCTTACCGAGACGATTGCCTGAATATGGCCATCTAAAGCTGTATAGTCTACTTGCAGTGATGAACGTTCAATAACCCCTTCTGTTTGTAGGCGTTTTACACGTTCCAAGCAAGAAGATGCAGCCAAGTTTACTTGGCTTGCTAGCTCTTTATTACTGAGCCTTGCATCTTTATAGAGTGATGAAAGAATATCGAGATCTGTATTGTCGAGTGAACGCCTGTTCTTGCTCATTGCAACTGCCTTGAAAATGGTTTTGGGTATATTGCTACTTTTGGTTCATTGCTAGCATTATACGTCTATTATTACTCAGCTGAACCAAGTAGTTTTGTGCTAGCTGCTGAAAAGCCGAACGTTCTTTTCTTTCAATAGGCTCGGCTTTCGGTAACTTAACTGTTCGAGGGTTACGATGAACACCATTCACGAGAAACTCGTAGTGCAAATGTGGTCCTGACGCTAACCCGGTCGAACCAACAGTACCAATGATGTCACCTTGTTTAACATTCTGCCCTTTTTTCACTAAGCGCTTAGTAAAATGAATGTATTTAGTGGTGTACTTTTCGCCATGCTGTATGAATACATGATGTCCATTGTATTTGTCATACCCAGCTCGGATAACTTTACCATCACCAGCAGCCATAACGGGGGTGCCTCTCTTCGCGGCGTAATCAACACCTCTATGTGGCTTATAACGCTTTTGGACAGGATGGAAGCGTTTAGGGTTAAAGTTGCTGCTGATCCGTGTAAAACTGACTGGGGCGCGTAAAAAGCTCTTGCGCATACTGCGTCCTTCAGGCGTATAGTAACGACCGTCGGTATAGCGTATAGCGGTAAACTGTTCACCCTGATTCGTAAATTCTGCTGCCACTATGTCACCGTAACCAATGAATTCTCCATCGATGTACTCTTTTTCGAACACAATGTTAAAACTATCGCCTGGACGAATTTCTAGTGCAAAATCAATATCCCAACCAAATATGCCCGCCAGATTCATGATTTGCGCTTCGCTCATACCAGATCGAATTCCCGCATTCCAAAAGCTGTTGGTTATCTCGCCTTGGGAGTAGCCTAAGCGTGTTTGAATTTCTTTTTTCTCTATAGAAGAGTGAAACTTATCATCGACCGTTTTTTTGATCGATAATGTTTCGGTAGATGAAAAAGCATAGGTCAATGACTTGAAGCGGTTGTCATTATCTTTTAATAAACTGAGTTCATCACCAGGTTTCATTTTCAAGAGCTTATTAGCATCTTTCCCTGCTTTACTGACCTTGTAGACTTCTTGGGGGGTAAGATTCTCTCGATCAAATATTTTAGCGAGATTATCACCACGCCTTACGGTTATGCTTTTCCATTCTTCGTGTACTTCGTCTTGTTGTATAAATGCATCATCCTCTTCTACTTCCATAGGCAGGGTGTATCGTTCTCCCACAGAAAGTTCAAGAGATTCAGCATGTTGAGATGCTTCAGGCTTTTCAGATGAAAACATTAAGAGGAGTACCAACACCAAAAGAATGCTGGTAATGGATGTTTTGTGTATCTTGGGTAAATCTTTAATGTATGTTTTTAACACAAACCAAATAAACTGTATGACTGCAAACAATACCCAGAATATAACGACTTAGCGTCAATTTCTAGTCTATAACACGATGTTAGGTATTAGATTATGCACTTTTAGTGGCCGTGAACTCTACAAATCGCTTTAAAAGTGATTTTACGCGCAGTAAAATAGCGGTTTGATGTATGAAATCACTATTTCTTATCTTGAGTTCAGATTGCACTCATCATGCTTCTTTACCGTTGACAAGCTAGCGGTACATATCCGACACGAGGAAAACCAATGACAGACTGGCAGCATGCCTTTGCCGAAATTCAGCGCGGCGCCGACGAAATCCTGTTAGAGCAGGAGTTGATAGATAAGCTTAAATTAGGCAAGCCTCTCAAAATTAAGGCGGGGTTTGATCCAACAGCCCCCGACTTACATTTAGGGCATACTGTGTTGATCAATAAGCTGCGGACTTTTCAAGAACTGGGTCATGAAATTATTTTCTTGATTGGTGATTTCACCGGTATGATAGGTGACCCAACAGGTAAGAATGTGACGCGGAAGCCATTGACGAAAGAAGATGTTCTCGCCTACGCTGAAACTTACAAAGAACAAGTTTTTAAAATACTTGATAAGGAAAAAACGACTGTCTGCTTCAATTCTCAATGGATGGACGAGCTAGGTGCAGCTGGCATGATTAAACTTGCGGCAAACCAAACGGTTGCGCGCATGCTAGAGCGTGACGACTTTAAAAAGCGTTATGCCAATGGGCAACCTATTGCGATCCACGAGTTTTTATACCCGCTTGCGCAAGGTTGGGATTCTGTTGCTTTGGAAGCTGATGTTGAGTTAGGCGGTACAGATCAACGATTTAATCTACTTATGGGACGTGAACTACAAAAGTCCGAAGGGCAAACTCCACAAACTGTTCTGATGATGCCTTTATTAGAAGGGCTTGACGGTGTGCAGAAAATGTCTAAGTCATTAGACAACTATATCGGTATTACGGATTCGCCTAACGAGATGTTCGGTAAAATGATGTCGATATCTGATGAGTTGATGTGGCGTTACTACGACTTGTTGAGCTTTTTGCCGATTGAGCAAATTGATGACTTAAAGTCGCAGGTTAAAACTGGAACAAACCCTCGTGATATTAAGATCCTATTAGCTAAAGAAATCATTGAACGCTTCCATGATAATGAAGCAGCTGAAAAAGCGCATCAGGATTTTATTCAACGCTTCCAGAAAAACGCCATCCCAGACGATATGCCAGAAGTTGAATTGTCGTTAGGTGAAAGTATGTTGATTGGTAATGTGCTTAAAGAAGCCAACTTGGTCGCATCGACCGGTGAAGCTATGCGTATGATTAAGCAGGGTGCAGTCAAAATAGATGGCGAAAAAGTCACTGATCAACGTTTGGTTCTTAGTGAAAAAGGCCAAGGCGTTTATCAAGTTGGCAAACGTAAGTTCGCTAAAATCACTTTAAATTAATCGATGCGAAGTTTGAGGAGCTACTCTGTGAGTAGCTCTATCATTTCTGTCAATTCTGCAACTTGTTGAGTTAACGATAAAACTTGTTTCTCTAATGAGTCAATGCGAGCTAAGGCATCATTATTTGTGTTTTGTGGCAACTCATTCATTGTTTTTTCTTCACTGGATGCTGCTTGCAAGTCTTCCAAATCACCAAATAAGTGCATGTAACGAGATTCTCTTTTGCCCGGTTCTCGCTCCAGTTTAATAACAACAGGATCGCCGTTTACTGCTTTCGCTGCGTTCAATGCTTGCTCTACTTCTTCGACATTCCGAAATTCAGCGAGTCGATTGGTCCGTGTTCTAAGCTCACCGGGGGTTTGTGGCCCTCTTAATAGCATCACGCAAATAATAGCAGTTTGCTGTTGTGTGAACTTCAAGTCGCCGAATTCGGTATTACAAAACCGATGCGAATACTTTAAAACACGGCTCCCATAACCCGCTTGGTCATTGATTAGCTTTTTATCTTTGAGTTCATCCAATGTTCTTTGAACATCTTGCTCACTTAAGGACATGACAGGTTCACGATTACTCTTCTGGTTGCAACCGTTAGTCAGGGCATTGAGTGATAGAGGATATTGATCGGGTGTTGTGACTTCTTTTTCTAGCATAACACCAATAACGCGTGCTTGAGTTGGGGTTAAATGAACTATCATTACTTATCCTTAATTTTTGTCGATTAGTTTTTCATTCATGTTTTTACCACTCAGGAATTGCTCCCTAGGTGTGTAATTAATCCAATCAGTCTGTTTTATAATTTTACCCTTGGTATTGAACTCTAATGTGATACTAAAAAGCCATGGTCCAAGCAGGGTTCCGTCGTACTCAAAGGCATGAAAATAGCCTTCAGTAACAACAATGTTAGCGTCGCTGGTCTGTTGGGTAACGGTGAGTATTCTGTTGCCAGCCTTTACTTTGAAAGAGCCACGACTCCAGTCTAAAAAGTGGCGAATGGCCGTTTTATTTTGAAGATAGTTTCCATAGATAATGTCTCTTAACTCAGCGTTATCATCATAAAATGCCATAAATTGGTCGAAATCAGACCGCTGAGCATAGACTTCAAAATAATCCTTAGCTAAGAGCTCTAATTTAGTGGGTTGTTCAGTGATCGAAACACAAGCTGTCACGAAAAAAAGCGTAGTTATAGTGAGTATTGGTTTGAAGGCGGTTAGGGCATTAATAGAGTTGCTGTTCACTGCGCTCAGTTTTGTTTTATGCTGAAATCCTAGTGACACCCTAATGTTTCCACCCGCATATTGCAATTGATATATAGCACGTTGCTTATCTTCAATTGGCTGTTTAATATGAACGAAAATAGGGAAATATTATACCAACGACAAAGGCTTCTATATGGGCTTATTTTACGCAAAATAGAGTCATACAAGCTACTTATAAACATATCAAGATAAGGTTTTACTCATGCTATTTAGTATTACTGAGCGGTTTAAACAGCGCCTTCGACTAGGTATTGCTATCTCTGCTACAGCTGTTTTTTCTATGGCTGTAACATCACTCAGTGCGGCAGAAAGAACGGCAAAACCCGTTCTACACGGTAAACATTGGGTGGCAATAACGGGTAAACCGCTTGCAGCTACCGCCGGTGCAATGACGTTCACACGGGGAGGCAACGCTGTTGATGCAGCTTGTACTATGTTAGCTGCGACTTCTACCATGTGGGATACTTTAGGTTGGGGCGGTGAAACACAAGCCTTGATATACAACCCACATACTGGAGAAGTTAAAGGCATTAATGCGCTCGGGGCAGCACCAACAGGCGCGACCGTTGATTTCTTTCGGGGCAAAGGTATGTTGTATCCGCCTGAGTACGGTCCTTTAGCAGCGGTAACGCCAGGCACGCCCGGTGGGTTGATGGTGATGCTTGCTGAATATGGCAGCATGAGCCTAAAAGATGTACTTGCCCCCGCGATTGACATGGCTAAAGGCTATCCTATTGAAGAGTCTCAGGCGAACAATATAGAGCGTCATCGTGACACTATTGCTCAATGGCCTGACAGCAAACGCATACTTTTACCGCATTTAGATGAAACGGATCCTTCGAAACGTGCTGCGGCGAAAGCTGGCGAAATCTTAGTGCAGAGCGACTTATACAATACGTTGATGAAATTGATCGAAGCTGAGGAAAAAGCGCTTATTGCTGGTAAATCTCGTAAAGAAGCTATTATGGCTGCGTACGATCGATTCTATAAGGGCGATATCGCACAGGAGATTGTTCGAGCAACCCAAGAAGAAGGTGGCTTAATTACGATGGAAGATTTAGCCAACTGGCAAGTCTATATCGAAGATCCTGTTAGTACGAACTACCGTGGTGTTGATGTCTATAAATTGACTCATTGGGTGCAAGGCCCGGCTATGTTACAAGCGTTGAACATATTAGAAAATGCCGATGTAAAATCTATGGGTTATAACAGCAGCCAATATATTCATACATTGTTCCAAAGCATGAATATGGCCTTCGCTGATCGAGATTTTTATTATGGCGACCCTTATTTCCCACCAGAAGAACCTATTGAAGGCTTGCTCTCCAAGAAGTATGCGAAACACCGTTTTGAGCAGATTGATTGGGAAAAGAATGATGTCAATGCTAAACCAGGAAACCCCTATCGTTTCCAAAAAGGTAAGCATCCGTATAAAAAGCTTCTTGAGAACTGGTCACCTATTCCGCCTCAATCAGGAGCTGCTGGCGAAGATGGCTTTCAACAAGCAAATCTAATGACACACGATGAAGCCTTCCTGGCAGGTACAACATCAATACAAACGGCTGATGCAGAAGGTTGGGTTGTCTCTATTACACCTAGTGGCGGTTGGATTCCTCCCTTTATTGCCGGTAAAACAGGTATTGGGTTGAGTCAACGTATGCAGAGTTTTGTGTTAGATGAAGCGATTAACCCATACAATGTGTTGAATCCTGGCCAACGGCCTAGGGCGACACTAACACCGGGTATGGCTTTGAAAGATGGTAAGCCTTATTTGTCTTTTGCTGTGCAAGGTGGAGATTCACAAGATCAGAACTTACTCCAATTTTTCTTGAACATGGTTGAGTTTGACATGAATGTTCAGCAAGCCGTTGAAGCAGCGAATATCAATAGCTATCAGATGCAGAGTTCATTTGGTGATCATCAATCTCAGCCAGGTCGTTTGCTGTTAAGGGATGATGTCCCTAATTGGGTTGTCGAAAATCTTGAGAAAAAAGGCTATAAGGTCGAATTTGGTAAACGAACATCAGGCCCTATTACGGCAATTTACTTTGATGAGTCTAATGGCACAATGTGGGGGGGCGCCAGTGATTTTGGTGAAGACTACGGTGTAGCCTGGTAATTACCTTAGAGCAATTAGGGTTGTTACGCCATAGCAAGCAATATTGGCTTGCTATGGTTCTTTCGAGCAACATACAAACATGATCCCTCTCGTTTTTCATCCCATTTATAGTCAATTGGATTTACCATATCGTCATCGTTTTCCAATTGAAAAATATCAGTCTATTAAAAATGAACTGATCGCCAAAGGCGTTGAAGAAGAATTTCATCTACCTAATCCACTGGATATTAAAAAGCTTAAAACCGTTTATGACCCTGACTACATCCAACAGCTTATTGATGGAGAGCTAGATAAAAAGGCCATGCGCCGTATTGGTTTTCCTTGGTCAGCGCAGTTAATTAAGAGAACCTTAACTGCAGCTGGTGGCACGGTGCTAGCAGGAGAGCTAGCGCTGGAGCACGGTAAAGCGCTCAATTTAACGGGTGGATATCATCACGCTTTTGCTAACTTTGGCTCAGGTTTTTGTATGGTCAATGATTTATATTTGTGCGCGTTGAACATGTTGAGTAACCCAAATATAGATAATGTACTTATTTTTGATTGTGATGTGCATCAAGGAGACGGGACTGCTAAGTTAGCGCAAGGAAACAAGTCTATTTATACTGTGTCTTTACATGGTGAGAAGAACTTTCCTTATCGTAAACAGGTATCAGATTTGGACTTCGCTTTAGCGAAAGGGACAGGTGACGATGAATACCTTGAGACTGTCAACCAAGCCTTGCAATTGGCACTGAATATTAGCCAGCCAGATGCGGTCATTTACGATGCTGGAGTCGATATCCACGTAGACGATGACCTAGGCCATTTGGATATTAGTACCGATGGTGTATATCAACGCGACAAAATGGTTTTTGAAGCTTGTGAACAACGAGGGTTGCCTATTGCAGCCGTAATTGGCGGGGGCTATCAAAGAGACATTACAGCGCTGACGCAAGTGCACTTGCAGCTATTTAAAGCTGCTGGTGTCGTTGCTTGATTGAGACCAAGGTTTAATGTCAGTTATGACTGGTGAAGGAGGCTCAGGTATAAGAATGAGCTTCAGGGCGCCAAGCTAACAGAGTGATATGATTCAAAGATACGATCAATTTCCCCAGACTGCTTCATAGACGCTATTGCCTTATTGATCAGTTTTAGATAATAAACATTGTCTTTGCCAATCCTAATATGAAGGTATCCTCTTGAGTGAAGTGGCCCTCTCTTAACATCAAGATCTAGGCTATGTGACCAATAATAGAGAGGAAGTTCTCCAACAATGGCAACATTCGTTTTTTTATGTTTCAGTGCTAAAAGAAGGTCATGCTCGGAGTCGTATTCATCCCGTACATATTTTTGTTCGTCGTGGTATCTGTAATCCCTGACGACGCCAACATGTCGATCATATAGCGCTTCTTTATTTGGCCATTTATACTCATCATCAGGACGATAAACGATATATTCTGCGATAGGGATAATTCTTGCGCTGATGATGAATTCTTCTGGGATCTTATTATCTTTAAACCAAGACGGGCTAATGATATCGATATCGACTTCATCTTGTTCGATAGCATTGGGTGTCGTGTACTTACCTGGTTGGACAGGCTCTAAAGGGATACCAGCTTCAGATAGCGCTCTTTCAATTATTTCAACGATAATGCCGGGGTGTTCTTCGTTCTGCGTAAAGTAAGGGGCCCAATTCGTTTTACCGACGACATCATACCTAAGAGGCTGTTGTGCTAAGGTGAGATTTGGTAATAAGCAGATAATAAGAAGAAGCTTGCTCAGCTTTTTATAGGCTAAAGCGACTTGGAAACTCACTATCGTTCGAAAATTCATACTATTAATATAGCCACAAAAAAACTGGCGTCAACAAATAAAAATTAGTCAAATTTGGGGTGTTTCAGCTTACTTCCGATGTTGTGCCTCCATAACTAAAGTGTTTAAAAACTATACTGCGCATATCTTTAATCGTTTTATGAAGTATTGCCCACCTTACTTCTATATTTCACGATTGTTTTCAATGCGATAGACTTTGGGTAGTAAAATTTCTCCGCCGAGTTCTCTCTTTTTCTCAACGTATTCGAAAAAGGCACCGACACTCACCCCGTGGACTTTTTTTGTATTAAATAATTGTTCTGTTTGCTCGATAAAGCTCTCAACAACGGCGTGTGCATGCTTTATCAAGGCGAGATCAGCTTCGTCACCATGATCAAAATATTGGTATATGAACGTATGTAAGTGAGTGATCTTGAAAACGACCTTCATTGTTGCAGGAATCCAATGCTTAAAGTCCATTTCAGGTCTGCCACTAAGCTCAAAATCGAATTCTTCATTGCGTATCCAAGGGATACAATGCACTTCATATCCTTCGGGCGTAAAGAGCTTATACAGTGATATTCTTGGCTTTGCCTTGCAGATGATCTCACCAACGGCTGTTTTGCTTCCGCCAAGGTAATCGAGGTTCCAGTTCTCTTTATTTAAAAGTGTATCCAGACTGTTATCAAAGCCATATTTAGACATTCCTTCAGCCATCGCAATTGACATCGACAGTGCATGATAGTTGTGGGGAATATTGCCAAAGGTCACCTTCTTTTTAAGACGGTTGATTTGCCCTAAACGCATAGTCATAGAGACGAGAGTCCTTATTCACAGGTTGTTACTATGTTGATTTAATTTTGATTCTAAGGCAAATAGAACGACAAGCCTTAAAATAGACTGTCATCTTGATAGTAGTGTTCAAGGGCATTAATACCCGTTAAAATCAGCAGTAATTATAAGAATGGCTTGTCTGTATTTGTAGCCATCATTTGAATTTAAGGATTGCCATGCCTGGGTTACATCGTATTGTGCTCATTGACACTCACTTACCTGGAGTGGTCGAGCTCAAACTTCACGGACATACTAATATTTGTGGGACTAATGCTTCTGGGAAAACTACATTACAGCGTCTGATTCCGGTCTTCTATGGTGAGTACCCAAGCCGCGTTGTTCCGGCTACCAGAGACAGTTTTGAGCGTTGGTATTTACCGCGTGAATCGAGCTTTATTATCTACGAGTTTGAACGTTTTGAGGGCGACTTATGCCAGGTTGTACTCGCGTCTAATGGGAATGGTGTGAATTATCGGTTTATTGGTAAGCCGTTCGAACTCAATGACTACCTCTTCAAAAATAAATCGGGCGAACATACTAGCGTATCAATGAACGAGCTCGCCAGGACGTTAAAACGCTCTGGGATCTCAACCACCAACTTACTGAACACCAAAGAATATCGAGCCATTATTCAGCATGATCGTAGCGTGTTAAATAGTTGTACGAACAGTCGAGAGCTACTTGGTTATTCGCATATTTTCAGCCTTTGCAATAAAACGCATAACTTAAGGCATATCGAGAAGTTGGCAAAGGCGGTTCATTCCAAAGAAGGAAAGATGGAAACTATCAAAGCCATGATAGCTGCTATCCTGGAAGAGGATGGTGTTCAGCCACCAAGTTCAAGCTTGAGCCGTAACTATGTTGAAGATTGGATCCGTGAATGTCATTTGATCAAAGCGTTTGACACTATTCGTCCAGAGTT
>CAZVDU010000008.1:48385-51008 GCA_964625615.1 uncultured Pseudoalteromonadaceae bacterium
GAAGAACAAAAAGAAGCAGAAAGGAATCAACTACAGCAGATTAAACTCGATTATCAACGGCAGTTGGTAGCAAATGACCAGAGTTATCAAGAACAGTTACAAAAGCTGAAAATCGAAGGCGCATCAATTCAAGCCAGCCTGAAAAATGCGGGTTACACAGAGTTTGAACAAACGCAGCTTGATTTGCTTGATGCAAGTATTAAAAAAGCCAGTGTTGAAGAAGATGCCGCGCGCGAAAGGCTCTCTGCAATGCAACGTGCTTACAGAAAGGCTGTTGCATCCAGAGATGAAGCAAATCAGCAACTAGAAAAAGCAAGAAAAGCGCATCAGAAGCAGCAAAACAATGTTAATCAGATCGAAGAGCTGTTGTATCCGGGTAACGACAGCTTGCTTGAGTTTTTGCGTAAAGAGCAACCACAATGGCACAACACATTAGGTAAAGTGATTCGTCCTGATTTGCTAAAAAGACAGGACCTGAAACCAGAACTAGTCAACAATGAGGGGGCCAAATATATTATGGGGGTCTCGTTAGACCTATCCATGATTGACCAGCCTGACTATGCTTTATCAGAACAAGAGTTACAGCAGCAGTTAAATCAAGCGCAACAAGGCCTTGAACAATCTTTGGAAGTACAAAATGAAGCAGAGTTAGCTTTAGCGAAAGCTAATGAAGTTGTGCGTAATGAAGACTTAGCTCAAACACAAAGTGAAAGTGAATGCAGGACGTGCGAAACCAACCGCAAACGCTTGCAGCATGACAAAGACCAAACCCAACAAGAGTACAATCAAGCTTTAGCAGAGCGTAAGCAGGAAAATAAAAAGCGACTGGCATCCAATGAAACGGAAGTGAAAAAGTGTCAAAACCAACTCGAAGAATCGAGAAGCGCTATTGTCGATCAACAACGTGAAGCTGAAACTGAACATCAGTTCCATTGGCAGCAGGTAATAGGTGACAGTGAACAACAGATTGCGCAAGTTGATTTACAGATCCAACAAGCCAAACAAAACGCAAAGAATGACAAACTTCAATGTGAGCAGTGGCGATCCAATGAACTTGAAAATCGCGGTGTTGATGTTGACGAAATTGGTGCTTTGCAGAAGAAAATCAAACAACTCAAAATCGATATTCAATATGCTGACACTAACAGACACAAAGTAAAGGACTATGAACATTGGTACAAAACCATCTTTATGGGACACAAAGTCACTTGGCAAAAAGGCTTGGCTAAAGCCAACAGCGAAGTAACGCTCTCAGAGCGCGCATTGAATACACAAAGTGCTGATTATAAGAAATGTCGACAAGCGTTTAAAGATAGACAGAGCGAGCTAGAAACAGCCTTAAAAGTGGCTAAAGAGCAACAATCTGAAGTACAAACGATTAATCGCTTAGTCGCTAAGGTGAATCTTCCTACAGTAGAATTGGCCGGAGAAGCCGGCTTTGAAGCCATTAACATAGGGCAACGTTTATCAGAAGCGCAGGAGTTACTGCAAAAACGAGAGCGTTTACTGGGTGATATTAAAGACTATGTGGATCACTTCGATAAGCTTATTGCTGCGCAAGCAGGAACAGGATTATCTGATACGTGGGAAAGATCGCGAGAGGATTGTGCAACCATCAATGAGCAAGGCATTCGTAGTATTGACCACAGGCGACTCGTAAATCACCTTGCGCGGCTACTTAATGACATAGTGCCTCAGAAAATTCATGGTTTACGTGAACAAGGGCGGATATTCGGTGCCGATCTCGCACAGTTTTATAACGTACTTGAAGATATCGATAAACGCATCTCAACGCAAAGTCGCCGTATTAGCAAAGAAGTCGATGACGAACTTTTCTTAGACGGTGTTTCTGAGTCTGCGGTTAAGATTAGATCACGTATTAGCGAGCTGGAGTTTTGGCCAGAATTGGCCCAGTTTAACGCACTTTATCAAGAGTGGGTCGATTCAGGCGCTAATGAGCTACCTGACGATGAATACGCCGAGAGTATTAGGCGAGTACTGGATATATTAGGTCGTGCTGCATTATCGGGTGGGATCAGTAAGTTACTCGATATCGAGCTTCATTTAAAAGAAGGTAATAGCCATCTCGTTATCAAAACAGACCGTCAACTCAATGAGTCATCGAGTCATGGAATGGCTTATCTCATTTTATGTAAGTTTTTACTGGCATTTACGCGGTTACTGCGTGGTGACGGTAATGCCACTATTCACTGGCCGATAGATGAGCTGGGGACCTTGCATCAAAGTAACGTGAAGAAAATCTTTGATGCTTGTCAGAATAATAACATCTCGGTTGTGGGTGCTTTCCCGAACCCGGAATCTGAAGTCTTATCATTATTCGATAATCGTTATTTAATCGACAAAGCGACGCGAAAATTGCAAGTAGTGCAGCCGAAAGTCAGTGCTATTTCACAGCGCTTGAAACAACGAGTAGCCAAAGCAGAAGGAGTTGAAGCATGATGACCGAACAAGGGCGTATACTCGAAGCCTTATTGTCGGGTGTCTTTATCTGCCAAATCAGTGACGAAGACGCATGGCGTTTTTTAAAAACGACGAGCAATGCTGAAAAAATGGAAACTCACTTGTCACTATTGAATCGCACATTAGCGACCTGTGCAGAAGG